>JBJKPO010000214.1:0-11128 GCA_046706235.1 Bacillota bacterium
TCCATTACGTTGCTCCTTTAAGCTTGCATTTTTACTAAAACCTGCCGGTAGGCCTCCCGTTCCGCTTCATCAGTGAAACGGACATAATGCAATTTCGGAGCCCGGTATTGTAAAATGGGCATTTCCGCGCAGGGGTCGGTTTGCGCTAATACCACCAAAGGCTGATTTGGATATGATTGTTTCGCCGGGGCCGCTAATTGGAGGGGGTTATGGCCGTCCACCTGGTAAACGCGCGCTCCGAAACTTTGCAACCGTTCAGCAAGCGGTTCGATATTCATCACATCTTTCACCCGGCCGTCGCATTGCTGCCGGTTGACGTCGATATAAATTCCCATATTATCCAGCCGGTAAAAGGACATGGTTTGAAAGGCTTCCCAGGTTTGTCCCTCCTGGAATTCCCCATCTGACATAAAAACCCACACCCGGCCGGTGTCGCTCCGCCGTTTGCGTGCCAGGGCAATACCAGCGGCCTGGCTTAAGCCCTGGCCAAGGGAGCCGGTCATAATCTCCATTCCGGGAGAATGCTCGGCGCCAATCATTTCCACCGAACTACCATCCCGGTTAAATTGAGCCAATCCTTCCGGGGCCATTCGGCCAACTTCGATCAAGGCAGTATAAAGCACCAGCGAATAATGGGATGGCGAAAGAAAGAAACGATCAAGGTCCGAAACTTTAGGTCCGTTATAATCAGCACCGGTGAAATAATTCCGGTTGTTCACCCCCGGAACTCCCGGAAAAGGAAGCGGGATGGACGGCGCCTGGCTTGGACCCAGGTTCATAATCTTGAGATATAGAGTTGATAGAATTTCAGCGGCGGAACAGGCTTGGCTTAAATAACCGCCGTTGTTTTTAATTGTATGTTCCAGCACCCGGCGGCGAATGCCCCGGGCCGCTTGTTTGACTTGATCTTCCCAGCTCGCTATTTCGGCCGTAGCAATCACTTCCCGTAAATAATTAAAAACTGTTCTCCCGCAGAGGCGCTGAGAAAATAATTTGCATAATTTTCAAACCCAGCGTTATTGCGTCTCCGCGCGTGTTATATATCTTTTATATTTCTCTTTTTACATAAATAGTTTTACTATCCCCGCTTCAAACGGCGGTTTGATGACGCCTTTCTCGGTAATAACGGCGGTGACATATTTGGCCGGAGTTACATCAAAAGCCGGGTTGTATACCGTTATTCCTTCCGGGGCGGTGCGTTTGCCGTAACCGCAAGTGATTTCCTCCGTTTTGCGTTGCTCAATGACAATCTCCTTGCCGGAAGCGGTGGCCATGTCGATGGTGGAGGAGGGGGCTGCTACGTAAAAGGGGATTCCATGTTCTTTGGCCAGTATAGCCACGCCGTAAGTTCCAATTTTGTTGGCGAAATCGCCGTTACGGGCTACCCGGTCGCAGCCGACGAAGACAGCCTGGATTTTCCCCTCGGCCATCACCATGGCGGCCATGTTATCGCAAATCAAAGTCACTTCTATACCCGCCTCTTGCAATTCCCAGGCTGTTAAACGCGATCCCTGGTTCAAAGGCCTGGTTTCATCGGCATATACTTTAATTTTCAAGCCCCGTTCATGAGCTAAGTAAATCGGCCCCAGGGCGGTGCCGTACCGGGAGGCGGTGGCAATCGAACCGGCGTTGCAATGGGTCAAGATACCCATTCCGTCCGTGATGAATTGCAGGCCATATTCGGCAATGCCTTGGCAGATATCACAGTTTTCATCCTTAATGTGATGGGCTTCCTCTAAAATCAACCGCTTGATTTCGGCAACCGGTTTCTCCTCGGCTGATCGGACCAGCCGTTCCATGCGGTCCAAGGTCCAAAAAAGATTGACCGCAGTGGGCCGGGCCGTGGCAAGATATTTTGAATTCTTTTGGAACTCACTCCAAAATGCTTCGTAATCCCCGGCTTGGGAATTCCTGACGGCCACATAAAGGCCGTACCCGGCGGCCACTCCGATGGCCGGGGCGCCGCGCACCTTTAAATGATAAATGGCGTCCCATACCTGCGCTACATCGGCCAATTCCGCAAAAACGGTTTCCAGGGGGAGTTTGGTCTGTTCCAGAATAATCAAACGGCCGTTATCCCATTTTACGGCATCGATAAAGTCGGGTTTGGTGGTTGTCATGTTTTTCGTAATCTCCAATTTGCTTTATTTAGTTGGTAATATTATTCGGTAAATAAAACTTTTTTCCTTTTACCGGTTGGGAATGTGATAATCAATTCTTGGATTTAGACCTGCTGAATAAAATGGTTCAAAGAGTATTTTAAAACGGAGGTATTCATGGGATACTATATAGCGGTGGAACCGGATGTCAAGATTTATATCGAGGATCTCAACCCGGCGGGCGGCAAAACCATTTTGTTTCTTCACGGCTGGCCCGCCAATCATAAAATGTTTGAGTACCAGTTCGATTGCCTCCCGCAGGCCGGGTATCGTTGTATCGGGATTGATCTCCGGGGATTCGGCAATTCCGATAGACCCTGGAGTTCTTACGGTTATGATCAGTTGGCGGACGATGTCCGGGGAGTGGTTGAAGCGCTTAAACTGAATGATTTTACTCTAGGAGGCCATTCTTTCGGAGGAGCAACCGCCGTCCGTTACATGTCCCGCCACAACCAATACGGAGTTTCCAAGTTGGCCCTTTTCGCGGCCGCTGCCCCGAGCATCATCCAACGCTCGTACTTTCCTTATGGATTACCCAGCGAAGCTGTAACAGATATCGTTCGGGAAACCTATAACGACCGTCCTAAAATGCTCCGGGGGTTTGGGGAGATGTTTTTCTCTCAATTCGTAACAAAGCCTTTCACGGATTGGTTTTTTCAAATGGGATTGCAGGCGGCGGGCTGGTCCACCGCGGCTGCGGCAGCCGCCTGGCTGGATGAGGAAGAGTTATTTTATGATCTTGAAAAAATTACTGTCCCTACTTTAATACTGCATGGCATTCACGACCGGGTTTGCCTCTTTCCGCTAGCCGAAGCGCAGCACCGGGCGATCAAAAACTCCCGGCTGGTGCCGTTCGAAAACAGCGGCCACGGATTAGTTTTGGAGGAACGCGATAAATTCAACGCGGAATTGATGGAATTTGTAGGGTGATTAGGTTGAAGGCTAGAGAGATTTACAGTACTGGCTCAAGGTCGGGCAATTAATCATGTAATAAAACGGACAATTCTTTATTAACTTCGGATATACTACTGTATGCTTCCTTGGCATCTTCAATTGTCCGGAATCACTGGGGTATCTCGCCGCAACCGAATACTCATTTAATACTGTTAGTGAATTAAGCAATTTTGATAAAGAGTCTTTATAATTTCGGCACTTGCCTAATAAAAAAATTAAATCATGTGTTTGTGAAACAGTTTTCGTATATTTTACTATAAATGCCTTTAACAATTTTTCAGCCGCTTGATGACATATATAACAAAAAGAATCCTCCATACCGTCCAATCCTTCGGAATAAATGACCTCCAGTATTTTTAAGTCCTGTTTGGCTCTTTCAACCCATTTCCGATAATCAGTTGAGTCCGCCATATAAAATTTCCCCTTCTTTGATAATATGAGAAGTAAAAGACTGTTCATCATTTAAAGCTGTTTGAAGTTCTTCGGTTGAGCAGGTTAAAATATCCAATGGACTTTCGGTGATTCCGATGATTTGGCGCAGCAATATCCGGCGTTTAATATTGGGAATATTTTTTTGTTCATCCCATACCACCAATAAATCGATATCCGAATCCAAAGAATCCAAGCCTTTAGCAACGGAACCGAACAAAATGATCGATTTCGGCTGAATGTTGGTTAAGAGCTTTGTCTTGATATTCTCAACGATTGTCCGTTTGTTTTCTTGCATAGTGGCCATCATCTCTTTACTTGTGTTTAATTTTAGTTTAGCAGAAATATTTTGCTAAGACAAGGTGAGAGTTCCGGCAACTTTTCTTTTCCCAATAAAACCGTGCCATTTAATAGTTTGGCTTGTCGGGCCTTCATGGCTTGATGCAAGACGCTCAGGTGTAGATCAAATAAACTATTTCATAATTTCTTTATCAGATCTTCACCGGCTAAAGATATTGTTAACTTGATCCATATAGCACCAGACAATTTTTAATCTCACCCGCAACCGGTTATCAGGATGGGACCGCAATGCTTTTAGATAAGCTATTAATGCCGAATCATAATCTTTAAGTTTAAAGAAACAATCGCCAAGCGGTTCCAGAAATTTAGATTTGGATGGATAATATTTTAAAATCCTTTGAAAGATAGCTATTACTTCTTTGGATTTTTTTGCTCTCAAATCTCTATTAGCGTAATCCACTAAGTCATCAATCCATTTTTCCGAGTTTGCAATCTCCTTTTGCAGCCATTTCAAATATGCTTTTTCTCTTTCAAGCTCACTGTAGGTCGTTTGAACCGGGGTTAACCCCGGCATAAATATGTTAAAAGCCGCTTGATCGAAAAAAAATTCCGCTTTATCCGCAAAAGGTCTTTTTATTATCGGAGTTAATAAAACCATGTTTCTTTTTATAATAGCAACCTGGCGGGAAAGGTTTTGTTCGGAAAACTCTCGAACCTTTAACCATGATGACTTTTTAAAATATACCGTTGCCCGGTATTCGGACGAAATATTTCTCAACTTGGAAGTTGCCGTTTGATTATGATCCGTTTCCACATAGATATCTTCGATATCGTTATTTTTTAAAACCGGTGTTTTGCAAACAAAATACGGGGATTTATTTTGATCGTATACTTCAATTGATTGATCGTTATTTACTGTTTGAACGATCCGAAATTCCAGTCTTTCAGAACCCAGGGAATAGAAACCGTTCCGGGCGGATAGGGAGACGGGGAGTGAGAAGATTAGTAAAGTTATTAAGATGAAAGGGGTTATTTTTTTCATGAAGATTGACCTAATATGTTTAATGTGTAACAGTTATTGATACTGGAGTTTTAATCATTGTTAGAATTGGAGTATATAAATCCACGCTCTGTTCCGGTGTTTGTAATGTAACCACCAAAGCATACCTTACCTTCTTATCCCAACTTCCTAGCCAAGCCCGTTCCCGCCACCATCCAATTGCGGGATAAATACCAATCAAATTACTGGTTGCCAATTGAGCCGCTGTCGTTTTCCATGTATCGGAATGAATTGAACCTAAATGCCGATTATGTTTTCCTAATGTCCAATTTATGCTGCCGCCATCACTTATGTTTTCATTTTCTTCATCCATAACCGCTGCATTGATTCTATTTAAAAAAATCTCCCTTGTATCCGTTCCATTTATATCAAAGCGAAGCAAACAAGAGGGATATCGGTAGCGGTCTTTCCAGCCAATCTCTCCTGGTCCGGGTTCAATAAAATATGATAAAGTTACTTTTTAATACAACCGGTATTTCACCTAAACTTAATAATAAGTCTTTTGGCCAGGGAAGTTCATGAATATGCATATCTTTTGTTTTATAAGAACCATCAGGCTTTCTATCATAAGGTTGAAGTTCGGATTGGATGATCAAATTAACACTATTTTGAATGCACCAAAGCGCCTTTTCCAGATTCGGCACTCCAAATCCACATGTTCTTAATAACTCACGATAACTTCCTTTTGATTCATCCTGTAAAAACTGGTGTTTCATTTCCGGTGTCCAATCCGCCGAATGAATCAGTAAAGCACGGACTGTTTCAGGCCAAGCAGTAGGATAAGTCGCTTGAATTTGAGCAGCCATCCATACGGCTTGTGCTGTAGCCGCACTCGTGCTAAATTGCCGTTCTACCGGTTTATGATGCAACGTAAGTAAAGAAAGTTCCGAACAACTACAACAACCAAAATCATCTCTTAATAAATTTCCCCCTTCAAGTACGATGTCCGGTTTAATGGGCCACTTCCTGTCCCAAAAATATGAAGTTGAACTAAAAGGGGAAAGCCCTCCCGCTGGAGCGACTATCTGAAAACCGGAGTATTTTTTTAAATCTATATTCGTTTTTTCGGTATATGCTCCGACCGTTACCGCATTCCATGATTGCCCAGGGTTTTGGACAATCCGGGTTTTATTACTGACCGGGTAATTATTCCAATCATCCATCTCTTGAATATTTCCAGCGGAAATAAAAATCAACTTTTTTTGTTCCTCCAAGTAACCGGACGCAAGTTCGTCAATAGCAGCGGACCATGATGATGGGTTTCCGTCTTCGGTGGTATACTTTGGTGATGTTACCGCCATACATAAAATTCGTTTTCTTTCAGGATGATCAATATTGATGTTACTTACTGATTGGGCTACAATTGCACCATAAAGCTTCGGATCATTTTCTCCTTTTGGCGGAAGAATCTTAATTGATTCCAGCTTGTGGGGGATGGTAATCGCTGAGTTGCTTTCCAAAGCTGTTTGCAAATCGCCATATCCTGCCAGACCAGCCATTCGAGTGCCATGGCTATCATGATCATGAATACCCCAGACGCTATCATAACTTTGACAATCTTGGTCGTTCAGAATTCGTCTTAAAAGTAGATGTCCATTATTGACACCCGTATCCAAAATACAAATGCAAACATTCGAATTGTCATCAACTTGAGTCCGTTCCAATAGTTCTTGCGCCCATTCCGTCTGTTCCTTGTTTTCCATTTCCACAAAAAAATCCGCAGTCTCCGAAGCCCTGCTAAATTCGGCAATATGCGGACTGGCCACAATTAATTCCTGCAATTGTTTTCGATTTGCTTTCCCCAAAATTACACGGCGCTCCGGAAATTTTATCGATTCCGGTTGTAGTATGATTTGTAGTTCTGTCTCAGCCAGTTTCCTGAATTGCTCTTCGATTCTTTTCGAATCACTACTAAGCCATATTTCACACCATTGCGCCATTTCCCCTGGAATCCAATCCTTTTTACCTTGCCAAAAAGATTCCAAAACAGCCAGCTTAATATCTTGCATTGATGTAACTAAATCCTGATTCTTGGGTTTTTTATTTTTTGTTTCCTCCGTCAAATAAGCCTCAATTTTTCTTAGGAAGTAATTTTCTTTTCCCGCCGGGATAAAGACCGTGGCTTTTCTTATCGGAAGATCATTTTCATATTCAGTGCGAATGTTTAAAAGTCTGATCCCGCTTCTACGGCCTTCTAGACTTTTCGTTACCAATTCAAAATCCGGCTTACTTTCAAAATCAAGATAGACGCCATCCTTTACCGGTAAAGATACCGCTGTTTGTTGTTCATGAAGAAGTTTGGCCCGTCGCCAAGCGTCTTTCAATCTTTGTTGCAACCTTCTGCCGTGTTCAAATCTTTCACGCACCGGATAATTTCGTTTTTCTCTGCCTCGCAATTTCGAAATGTAATCCAAGGCTGTTCCGGTTTGATCCAAAAAGAAATGACGCAATAAATTTTCCGCCATGATTATTTCTCACCTTCATGATAGGCGGCAATCCTTTCATTAATCATGGTTGCTAATAGAATTCCATCCACCTTGTTCCGGTCGTTAAGAATGACTTCTTTTATGCTGTCGTCGCATGCTTTGGAGATCTCCGCGTGGCTTAATGAATTCGGCATTTCCAATATAGATTTCCAGGAAAAATGACTGCTTAGAAATTCACCCAGCCGGTTTTGGATCAACCGGCGGATTTCCTCCTCACCCGGCAGTTGATAATGAAGTACATCGTCAAACCTGCGAAAAAGTGCTTGGTCAAGTAATTTTGGATTATTAGTCGCCGCAACAATCAAGCTCCGGGAATTATCTTGTTCGATGAACTGCAAAAAAGAGTTTAAAACGCGCCGCATTTCTCCCACATCGTTATCAAGGCCGCGATCCGTTCCAATTGCGTCAAATTCGTCGAATAAATAAACTGCCGGATGTTCCTCAATGGTATCAAAGATTTGCCGTAATTTCACACTGGTTTCGCCCATGAATTTGGTGACCAATTTATCCAACAATATAGTGAATAACTGTAATTGCAACTCTCCCGCCAGGACCGCTGCGGTCATTGTTTTTCCAGTGCCGGGAGACCCCACTAGCAGAATCTTCCGCCGGTTATACATACCATGTTTTTTAAGTTTGTCCTGCTGCCGGAATTCTTTTAAGATCCTCTCCACTCGCGCTTTAAGAGCATCTGTCACTACTAATTCGGAAAGCTTATGCTCCTCCTCCATGCTTTGGATAAGCCCATTGAACTCCCGGTTAATCGGGATTACCTTAATTGAATTCCTTTTAGATTTATCCACCATTGTACGGATATCTCTGGCCAAAGCGGTATGCCCTTGTTGCGCCTCATATGCAGCAAGCTGTAAAACCACCGTCTGAAAACGATCATCATTTTGGTCAAAATGGGATTGAATCAATGTCTTAATCTGCTCCGCCGTCGCCATGACGCATAACCGCCTTTCTTGTTTAGTGGATTTGATGGGTTATTAGTTTCCAGTAATAGTATATTCTTAAAATTACAATTTACTCTTAATTAAGTTTCGTTGTTGCAACTTGTAAGTTTGTTATCTTATTAGCAATTTCATTTTCACTTAATTTACCCTCTAAAAAGGTAAGGATTTTTTCTATGTTAAGTATAGTTGCAGTTGAAACATTAATTAGCTTTTGTTTTATTAAATTCTCTTGGATTGCTAGGTTGTAACTTTTTTTATCATATTTTAAAACCCCTGGAAAAACAGATTGTTGTATTATTAATCTATCATTTGATTCTACGATTTTTTCCATACCTTTATTAGTCCAATTAAAATCAATATCGGAAAGGCTAAAAACTTTACCTTCGATTATTTTGCCAAATTTTTCTAAATAGCGTTTCTTTTGAGCTGTTCCTCCAGAATCACTATCTAATAATAAAATAAAATTTCTACCCCATGCATAATATAAACTAATAAGTGTATCCAAAGAACCTGCTCCACAACCTGGCATTAAAGCAATTTGATATTTTCGTTTTAAAATTACTTCTTGAAAAAAAGTGTATGTATAAAAATCATTTTTACCTTCAACCATTACCACATTAGGAATATCTTCGATATTACTTGGTTTGTACTCAAGAATATCTAAAATTGGCTGAAAGTAACTTCGTTGATCTGGATATGAACCTACAAATGTTCTATATTTTTCAACAAATATATTTGTCATAGCTGAACTATAATTATCATCATGATCATAATCTAGGGCTTTATTTTTAACAATAAATGTACTCTCAAGCCAATTGGGGTTAATTAAATGATGACTATGAGTTGTATAAATAATTGTTGCTGATGATTGTTGAGTTATTTCTTCTAATGCTTTAAGGAGTTTTTGCTGAGCAGATTGGTGTAAATTTGAAGCGGGTTCATCAAATAGGAAAATCAAATTGTATCTAGAATCATCTCGGCACAAACGAAATTGAGTGAATAATAGAAATGTAAAAAACCATCTAAAACCTAGACTTCTCTCTCGAATATAGTAATTATCTTGACCATCTTTTAATTTCAATTCTACATATATTTGTAATTGAATTATTTTTTGGATAACTTACAAAAATTTGTTTGTTCCTGGCGTTTGATCCAAAAATACTAAAACTATTATTAAAAACCATTCGGGTTATTTTATCGCCCATTTTATTTAAAACTATTTCTAATGCGTCGTTTTCTTGGTTTTTCCCACTATTTGCCCTATCTATAATATGAGTTTTCAAATTAAGATCGTTATCTAAGGAATCTAGAATATCTTGTAGAACCTTTCTGTAAAATGTTTGCTCCTTACCTTCATTTTCAGTTTCTTCCAGGTAAATTTTATCGGGAAAATCAAATAGAAAATTTGGGTAATACAATATGGGTGGCATTATTTTATAGATAGATTGATAAAATACAGGCCATACAGTATCACTCAAATATATTTTTATTGACTTTGTTTGGCCACGCCCTTTCTTTTTAATTAGTATAGGAGTAGTCCATATATTACTTTTTTTTTGAAATACTGAATTTAAAAATTCATATGAATGTGTTATTGATATTTCAGGGTTAAAATTCTCAATAATATACCCTTGATCTAATACTTCTTTTGTAATAATTTCAATATCTTGCTGTTCAAGACTAAATGTGCATCTAATAGATATTTTATCGTTAAAATTATCTTTTTTGTTTTTTGGAATTAAGTCATGAATATCATTAACAACGTCTGGTTGTAATGTAATTTCCTTTTCATCTTTAAGATTACGATAAAAAAATGATAAGGCCTCAAGTATAGTGGTTTTTCCGCTTTCATTAAGACCAACAAATATAAAAATAGATGATTGAGGAGTTCCTTTAAGATCTAAAGCAATGCTTTGTATTCCCTTAAAATTTTTAATTTCAAATTTTTCATATTTCAAATTAATTCCCTCCTCGTGCTCCAATAGAAAATGATTATCACATTTAATAATTGGAATTCAGAACAAATACATATGAATAGTTAACATTGCCATTATCGGCAAAACTAAAACTTTCATAATAAAACTTATATAAGATCCATAAGTCTTCATATGATTATTTCCTGAAACAATAAAAACCGTTTAAAGATCTATAGTGATTTTCGTTTCTAGAGAATTAAAACGGATAAATGATCCTTCAATCAGTTGACCCCATTCTTCATCCGGCACATACTCCAACAAATCCGCAATTGAACAATGAAATGCCTTACATAATTGATTCAGCAACTCCACATCTAGCCTTTTAATCGTTTCATCATATAAAGCCGAAACCGTATTCAGCTTAATTCCTGTAACATCAGCAAGATTTTTACGCGACATCTTATGCTTGCCCAATAATTCGGATACTTTTATAATCATCGTTTCCGCCTTCATTTGTTAACGTGTCACGATATTATTATACATCAAACGTTATTTATTATCAAATTTAAAAAAATAACTGCTAAGGTTATTAACATATAACTTCGAAATTATATAATTGTGCAGGAAGCTAATTGAATTTTTAAAAGATATATATTAACGTTTAAAATTACTAGGTGCTGTAAAATTAAAACCCGCCGTTTCACCGTAAGCTCCATTTTCGTAATGAAAACGAAGTACCAACCATCTCTCGGGTAACTGGTTGTCAGGCAACGGTTTTCAAATTCGAGCCAAATACCTGGTTCAGGAAAAACCGAAAATCCTAATCATCAATTTGATCGAAGATAATGAAAAAGGATAAATTAACAAC
>JBJKPO010000215.1:0-10884 GCA_046706235.1 Bacillota bacterium
GTCTTAAGCCCGATGAGGAAATCAAGATTGTGGTGATTGGGGCCACCAACCGCGCCGATTTATTGGACAATGCTATCATTCGTCCGGGACGGTTTGACCGGCAAGTAAAAGTTGATTTACCCGATAAGGAAGGCCGGATTCATATTTTAAGCATTCATGCCAAGGGCAAACCGCTGGATAAGGAGGTCAACCTGGAGGAGGTCGCCAAAGATACCTTTGGTTTTTCGGGGGCGCATTTGGAATCATTGATTAATGAAGCGGCGATTATGGCTTACCGTAAGTCCCGGACGGTGATTCAAATGGAAGATATCCGGGAAGCTGTCGATAAGGTGATCATGGGTGAAAAATTGGAGCGCCGGCCTAACCGGGAAGAGTTAAAACGAGTCGCTCTTCATGAAACCGGTCACGCGCTTGTCAGTGAATTGCTGCGTCCGGAATCGGTGGCAACGTTGACTGTGATTCCACGCGGCAAAGCCTTGGGTTTCATGCGTCAAGCCCAGACGCAAGAACAGTACCTCTATACCAGGGAGTATTTGATGGATCAGGTGGCTATTTGCTTGGGTGGAGCTATTGCCGAGGAGTATAGTTATGGAAACTGGAGCACGGGCGCGGCCAATGATTTTGAACAAGCGACTTCAATTACTAAACAGTTGATTGTTAATGGTTTATCCCGGTTGGGGATCATCCGGGAGGAGTTGGCCGGCAAGGAGCGGATTCACGAGGTGATGACCGAGATATTGGATGAGCAAAAGGATCGGGTGCGGGGGATTATTAAAGATCATCGCGCCGCGTTGGATTCGATTGCCGGGGTTTTACTGCAGCAAGAAAAGGTTTCGGGAAGCTGGCTCAGGGGACAAATACAGTCGTAATTTTATCCTTAATCTTTTTGTAACAGGAATTTCTATTTTTTCGGGGAATAAACTTAATTGGAAATACGTTATCTATTTCAAAGGCGGTGCATTGGAATGATTATAGTAATCGGTGTCATTGTGTTTGTGGTATTGATCGTTATCGGACTTTATAATAATTTGGTTTCATTAAAAAACCGGGTCGAAAACGCCTGGCATCAAATTGATGTCCAATTGAAACGGCGGGCCGATATGATCCCAAATTTGGTGGAAACGGTGAAAGGTTACGCCGCCCATGAAAAGGAAACCTTTTCCATGGTTACCGAAGCCCGTTCCAGGATGATGCAGGCCGGTTCGGTCGGAGAACAAGCCCAGGCCCAAAATCAACTGGCCGGCGCGTTGAAATCCCTGTTCGCGGTGGCCGAGGCTTATCCGGAACTGAAGGCCAATCAAAATTTTTTGATGTTGCAAGAGGAATTAGCCGGGACCGAGAATAAAATCGGATATGCCCGCCAGTTTTATAACGACTCGGTAATGCAATACAACCAGTCGATTCAACAATTTCCGGGCAATATTTTCGCGGGCATGTTCGGATTTACTCAAAAGGAGTACTTTGAGATTGAGGAAGCGGCCCGGGAAGTTCCGAAAGTGCAGTTTTGATCAGAATTTACAGGATTAAAGGATTAATAGAATTTACGATAAAAAAATGAAGATTACAGATTGAAGATTGCAGAATAAAACATTAAACCGGCTGTTTTGGTTTGGTGAGAGTACTTTAACTGAAGGTGAAGATATGTATGAGCAAAACACCCGAAATTTATGGCGGTCACGTATCTTAATTTTTTCTTTTATAATGATTTTGGTGGTGTTGGGATATGTGTTCGGGGCGGTTAGCGGTTTTGGTTGGTTCGGTTTGGTTTTGGCCCTGGCGATCGCCGGGGCGATGAGTTTTTTTAGCTATTATTACAGCGATGAAGTTGCCCTTTCGGTAAGCCATGCCCGGCCGTTGTCCAAGGAGGAAAATCCGTATCTTTATAATCTAATCGAAGGGCTGGCCCTGGCGGCCGGAATTAAAGCTCCGAAAGCATACATTATCGATGATACGGCGCCCAATGCCTTTGCCACCGGGCGGAACCCCGAACATGCGGCGATCGCGGTAACCACCGGACTGCTTCAAAAGTTGAACCGGAGCGAACTGGAAGGGGTTATTGCCCATGAAATGAGCCATATCCGCAATTTCGACATCCGGATTTCCACCATTGCGGTGGTATTGGTGGGTACGATTATCTTGCTGTCGGATTGGATGATGCGTAGTTTCTGGTTCGGCCGGGGCCGGAGACGGGGTGGCCGGGAGTCGGGCAATTTACAGGGTATTTTGATGATTATCGGGCTGGTATTGATGATTCTGGCCCCGATTATTGCCCAGCTCTTGCAGCTTGCCGTTTCCCGCAAGCGGGAGTTCCTGGCCGACGCCAGTGGCGCATTATTGACCAGATACCCGGAGGGTTTGGCTAGCGCCTTGGAAAAGCTGGATGCCGATACCGAACCGCTGGAGGTGGCCAACAAGGCGACCGCCCATTTGTATATTGTAAACCCGTTAAAAGATCACGGCGGGTTTGTCAATAAACTGTTTTCGACTCACCCGCCGATTGCCGAGCGGGTGAAGGCGTTAAGGGCGATGTAGAGGTTTAATATATCTTTAGTTCCTTGATCACCTTTGAAATACAAGTAAAGTCACTATCGTTATGTAATAATATCAAATTATTTTCGAGTACTGTTTGAACTATTAAAATATCAAAGGTACTTCTTATTGTAAATCCTTGTTTTCTACATTGATAATAAATTTTAGCGGCATCTTCATATGATTTCCGGCCGTTTTGGAGTTCGTAAAATTTTTGAGTCTCCAAATATGCTTTTAATCTGTTAAAATCCTTTTCGTTCGATACGCCTTGAAGCAACTCTTGATAAATAAAATTATTAATCCCGAATGGAATACTATTAATGAGAACCCGTTCAAATTTTCCAGTAGCTTCATTGTCAATCTCTTTAAAATATGAAATGAGTACCGAGGTATCAACCAGAATCATTTAATGACCCTCTCTCATTTTTTTATAATCGTAGTCTTCGTAAAAAGAAATTTCACCTTTTAGATCCGCTAAATTTTTCCGTCGGTGGGTTTCGATAAACTCCTGCAAAGCTACACTGACCAATTCTTTTTTGGTTTTAACACCCGTATATTTAAAAGCTTCATTGATTAATTTTTCATCTAAATCGATATTTGTGCGCATATAAATACACCTCTCAATGTGTATGATAACATGATTAAGTAGTTTAATCAAGACTTATTTTGACATTGAGTTTCCTCGAATAGTGACGCGGCCGATTTATAGATTTTTAGTTATGCTTTTTTCATATAAAACTTCCGGACACAAATCCAATCCATTCGATCATTCAACGTTATTCCTCGGTGGTCCGGCGAATATCGCGCCCGGGAACGGCAATCGCCGGATTATCCCGCAATTCTTTGAAACGTTGCAGTACAAGCTGTAGTCTTTTCTGCTTCAAGATCCCTGAGACGCATATACATTTGCTCATATTGATCGTATCCGAGTATTACCGCGTCTATTTTTCCGCGATCCAGAATATATAAGGGAACTCCTTTGCTCGTTTGCGAATTTTGCTGAGATCGTGTGCCGTTTCAGAAGCAGAGAATATCTGATCATTAGTGATTGAGGGCTTTTCCAATGCAATTCCATCTTTACCAAGAGATCTGATTTTACTTAGTTAATACTCATGATCTAATAATTGCCCCACCCATAGCCTCCAGCAATAGAGCGCGATGTTCATCAGTCACTTCAGGATTATTGTCTCTATTATTTCGATACTCCTGAAAATCTCTTGAAACTTGTTTTAATATAGCAATAATCGATGATTCATTATCATATCTCAAATTATTTTCGTTTTTAGATCTAAGTTGTGGTATGAATAATAATAAAAAATCATAGAAATTACTATTATCACTAATAATTCTCTTGACGTTCTTCCAGTTATTATCATCACAAATGATTGTCTGGTCATAATCATATAAAGCAAAAAGTGTTATCAGTATATCATCAATATTCGTAGTTGTTTTATCAGGATAAAACCGCATCGTATAAAAGCGGGCTTGGTTTTGAAAACGCTTTAATTCCCTGGGGGTTCTCCGGTGATAAGCGATCAGTGGATGCCAGATATTCAAAGCCTTGATAAATTCATCCGAATCATGGATGATTTCGTTTTTCCGACTGATTATAAGCCATAAACCCAGCCCCGACAAGATGATAAGCAAGAATGGCGCTCCAACTAATAACCATAAAGGCGGTTTATATTTTTGACCTGGGGTGAAAACCGCTGACGATGCATTTGAAGCCGGTGTTGGATTAAAGGTAGGAATTGGCGTGGGTTGTGGGGTGGCAATTGACGTATTGATATTAGATGATTGAATCGACGCTAAAGGTGTAGATTGGATTTGAACAGTATTGATTTGACTGATAGGGACTGGAATACTTTGAACCAGTAAATAAGCGGACATTAATACTAATAATACAATCCAAAGATTTGCCAAACCAAGTGCGGTCTTTTTTAGTAAGTTTTGTATCCACTGGAATATCGTTTTATTTTTAGTGTTAGAGTATTCGTCTGAAAATTTATTAGTTAATATTCCTATCGCTTGATCCGGCCTGGTTTGCGGAACGGGAACCTCGATATTGATTAGCTTTTCCAGGTATTGTTGGGCAAAGGTAATCATTTTTTTATTATAAGTTTCAGGTTGATTATTATCTTTGATAGCGCTATTTTCCGATTCCTTATCATCCATCATAATGGTAGCGACATCTTTGAACTCCATCCCCACACAACGTTCTACCCGGTCAAGGGCCAGACCGATAATTACAAAACAGTCGCCCGAAGTTACCAGATAATTGATAGCTTCCAGGACTTGTACAACATTGGCTGGTTTGCAACGGTCCAGATCGTCGATGAAGATCACTGGTTGCCTTGGGCTTAAGGCTTTAGTGACATCTTTAAACTCAGTGGCGAACTTATAACGCAAACCGGCGTCTTTTTTGAAATTCCGAACGGTGAAACGTCCGCCGAAATGCAAGAGAGTTGAAGGCAAATCGGAGCCGAACGGTTTGAGTTTTAATAAAACTGCCAATAGGAAGATCAAACCGGATATAATCGTTGGTAAGCCTTTAATAATCTCCAATTGTTCCCTTTTATCGGTAGTAATTTTATAGATAGGCTCTGGATCGATGATATTTGTTTGCAATAGAATGATTAGACCGGCAAGAAGGATAAAGAGCAAGATAAGGCTGGTTTTGGATCGGGCACAGAAAAGTTTGATACGGAACCAGAGATTACCAGGATGCCAGAATGGTGGGATAGCTTGTTTTCGTATATTTTCAAGCAAAGCGGCCAGGATCTCTTCTTCATTCTGGTGATGCCATGCGTTAAACCAGACCGGGTAAAACCTGTTTTCCTCCAAGTCGGATTTGATAAGATTCATCAAGGAACTTTTGCCGGTACCCCAGCTTCCGGTAATGGCGATAGTCATTGGCGGGAGGGTATTTTTATTACGGATGAAACGTGATAACGTATGGGCGAGGGGAGTAAAGTTTAAAGCGTCTTCATTCTCATGGATAATGGGTTTATCGGAAATAAAAATCCTTTCTATCCCATATCGAATAATTGTTGTCTGTTTTTCTTTTGGTAATGATAAAAAGAAAAATAAGAAAAAACCTGCCAAAAAAAACCATGAAAAAGGCGCCGGGTAACGTCGATAGAGTGGATCATATAAATCCCATGTATCTCCCCCGTTGGTAGTTTTAAGAATAGTTTCTTTTTCACCTACAATCCAGCCGGTTCGATTATCTTTAGAAAAATAAATGGAAAAAAGTGATTTTGTAGTACCACTCTCTATTATTACCCAGCTATTACCGTCGTCGGTAGTTTTACGAATGATTCCGTTATCACCTACAATCCACTTAGTTTGATTATCTCTAGTGAAATATCTGGAATCAAGCGGTGTTTTAGCACTATTCTGTATTATCCAACTAATACCGCTGTCGGTGGTTTCAAGAATGATTTTGTTACCGCCGATAATCCTACCGATTCGATTATCTGGAGAGAAATAAATAGAATAAAGCCATTCTCTAGTACCGCTATTCTGCATTATCCAGTTAATACCACCATCGGTTGTTTTAAGAATGGTTCCATTACCGCCTACAATCCAGCCGGTTCGATTATCCTTAGAGAAATATATGGATTTAAGCCATTCTTTCGTACTATTATTCCGTATCCAGTTGTTACCGCCATTAGTGGTTTTAAGAATGGTTCCATTTTCACCTACAATCCAGCCATGAAGATTATCACTTAAATAAATAATCGACTCATAAGCTGAATTTTTTCTTGTTTTTCTTTCCCAACTAATTCCGCTATCGATAGTTTTAAGAATGGTTCCACCATCGCCCACAATCCAGCCGATTCGATTATCTTTAGAGAAATAAATGGAAAAAAGCGATTTTGTAGTATCGCTATCTTGTATTATCCAGTTGTTACCACCGTCTTTGGTTTTTAAGATGGTTCCATTTTCGCCCACAATCCAACCGATTTGATTGTCCTGAAAAAAATCGACAGAATAAAGTTTTATATTTGTACCGCTATCCTGTTTAATCCAGTTGTTACCACCATCAATAGTTTTAAGAATGATTCCGTTATTACCCACAATCCAACCGATTCGATTATCTTTAGAGAAATAAATGGATTGAAGCCATTCTTTAGTATCATTATATTGTTTGGTCCATATATTACCGCCGTCTGTTGTTTTAAGAATGGTTCCTTTCTCGCCCATAATCCAGCCGGTTCGATTATCCTGTGAGATATATATGGATTTAAGCCAGTCAGTATTATAATAATCAGAGGGATAATTACTATAAATATTCTTTTTAGTCCAGCTATTACCACCGTCGATGGTCTTAAGAATAGTTCCATATAAACCTACAATCCAGCCGATTCGATTATCTTGAGAGAAATAAACAGATGTAAACCCTTCTCTAATATCGCTATTTTGTATTATCCAGTTGTTACCACCATTGGTGGTTTTAAGAATAGTTCCATGATCACCGACTATCCACCCGGTTTGATTATCCTGAGAGAAATAAATGGAATTAAGCGACTCTTTGGTATCGCTAGTTTGAATTATCCAATTGTTACCGCCATTAGTGGTTTTAAGGATGGTGCCATTATCTCCGACTATCCATACATTGTTTGTATTTGAATTATTAATGAAGCAATGCTTTAATAATCCCGTAATTGAAGGCAATCGCCTTTCCGCATTTTGTTCAATCGGAGTAAAGAACCATTCAAGAGCATCCTTGCTTTTATAGGCATCATAAAAGGGCGGCTGAAAGAGAACCAACAGTACGAATGTTATTAAACATAACATCGCAACTGAAAGAAATAGGATTCTTTTTCTTTTAACTGACAATTTTCTTAATGGTAGTTCTAATGGTACTGTAGGTTTTGATAATATAGGTTCCATAACATTTCCTTTTTTATTTATATATCGGTCAGATGTACAGAAAAATGAATAATTTAAGATTAATATAAAATAACAAGATAAATAAAGGTCTATTATCTTAAATATTATTTATTACCTGATTTAATTTGTCAAAAAAGATGGTTCGGAAGTTGTTAAGTGTATTTGGCTTACGAATAATCTATACTATAATTAATTGAGAATTAACCGCATTTTGAATCAGAGGTAAAATATGCAAGAATACTGCGTAGAAACAACTATCTCAAGCGATGGCACACTTATTATTCAAAAGTTGCCGTTTAAACCAGGCGATAAGGTTGAAGTTGTTGTTCATCGGCATGACTATGAACGAGTTGATGGTACACGTTACCCTTTGCGAAGTAAACCGATTCGGTATAATGATCCGTTTGACAGCGTAGCTGAGAGTGAATGGGACTCATTTCAATGATTATTCTTGATATACAAATTTGGGTATGGTGAGGATACTATCGGCCTTTCATCTCTTGACATTCGACTTTTGACTTATCCCTCAAAAACCAACCTCCTCTTCAATATATTCTTTGGCCTCCGCAGGCGTCTTTGCTCTAAACTTGGCATACGAAACATGCACCTTCAATATTTCCGCAAGCGCCTACTGCACCAGTTCCCGGTTCTCCCAAATTTTTAAAGCGCCGACCACTTTCTCCAGGCAGCCTTTTTTATAACTGATTTGCCCCAGCACATGAACCACCATTTCCCGGATCTTCTTATTCGGATCGTGCTGTACTTCCGCAAGCAAAGGCAAAACCTCCTCCGGATGCGTCCTTCCCCTAAGTTCGATCCCGTGAATCATTTCGCGGCGGATCTTAGGGCCGGGGTGATTTAGAAATTTTGCCAAGATTTCAGCAACGGTAACAATCGCCGTGACCTTGATTTGAAAGTTCGCTTGTAATTCCTCCAAAGCCGGTTGGTTCCCGGTTCCGGCCCCGACATCGAGAATTTTAGAACCGGTGTCCATATCTAATTGTTCGATGAGCATTTGTACGATCCGCGGGTCGGCTTGGCGGGTTTGGTTGTATGATTTACCGATTTAACAGTGAAGTAACCGGAATAAGTCCATTTCAAAAGCAGGATTATTTATCCGGGAAAGGAATTTATAAATTGAAAAACAATTGAGTTCGAAAGTAATACCTAAATGAGGAGGATGCGTTATGTTTGTCAAGGAACGAATGACCGTCAACCCGATTACCACCACTGAACTCACCCCGATTATGGAGGCCGGCGAGATACTCCGCAAACATAACTTTACCAGGCTGCCGGTGCTAAAAGACGGTAAAATCGTGGGGATTATCACCCGGGACGATTTATTGAAAGTATCCCCATCCGAGGCCACCACCTTGAGTGTTTGGGAATTGAATTACGTCTTATCGAAATTAACGGTAAAAGACGCCATGACTAAAAATCCGGTCACGATCCGGCCGGAGGCCACCCTGGAGGAAGCGGCCTTGATCATGCGGGAACGCAATGTGGGCGCCCTTCCGGTCGTCGACGATAAGGGAAAGCTGGTTGGAATCATCACTGAATCGGATATATTCGAAGCATTTTTGGATTTGATGGGATTAAAGGAAACCGGCACCCGCCTGACCATCGACCTGGAAAACCGGATTGGCGTCATCGCCGATATCACGGAGACCATCAAGGAGCATGGAATTAGCATCGTATCCATGGCCCTTTTCCACCGTACCAGCGCTTCCGGAGAATTGGTGCTTCGCCTTGACAGCCCAAAATCCGAAAGGCTGGTGGAGGAATTGAAGGCCAAGGGTTACAAGGTTATTCACATTGCAAAATGGAGTTGAAAGATCAAAAAATAATATTTGCGTTTGAAAAGACATTTTGGTATAATATAAAAGTCCGTAAAAAAGTTACGGCCCTTTTTTCTTAAACGGCGGCATACGGGATTTATAGTAGCCGACCGATTGGGAAATTCACAGCATTCATGCGGGGGAGCGATTAAAATGAAAACTTATCTGGCAAAGCCCGAGGACATTAAACGCAAGTGGTACTTGCTTGACGCCGAGGGTAAAACGTTAGGCCGTTTGGCTTCATCCGTCGCCACTATTCTGCGGGGCAAACACAAACCGGAGTTTACGCCCAATGTGGATTGCGGCGACCATGTAATCATTATCAATGCGGAAAAGGTTGTTTTAACCGGCAAAAAGTCCGAGGAAAAGATTCATTACACGCATTCAATGTATCCGGGCGGCTTGAAAGCCATTAAATATGGCCAACTGCTTGCGACAAAACCGGTATACGCCATCACTAAAACCATTTGGGGCATGTTGCCGCATAACCGCTTGGGCCGGAAAATGATTAAGAAATTGAGAGTTTACCGGGGAAGCGAGCATCCGCACCAGGCTCAGGTTCCGGAAAAACTCGAAATTGAGGCCTAAGAAAGGGGAAAAGTGAAATGCCGCGCGCTAAAAAAACTACCAAATCAATATACTATGGTACCGGGAGACGGAAGTGTTCCGTTGCTAAAGTAAGGGTGATTACCGGTCAAGGCAGTATATTAATTAACGGGAAACCGGTTACCGAATATTTCGGGCGTAAAGTACTGGAGTTAACCGTTCGACAACCGTTAGCGATAACCGCCACCGAAGGTAAATACGATGTTTTAGTGGATGTTCACGGTGGTGGGATTGCCGGTCAAGCCGGTGCGGTTCGTCACGGTATTGCCCGAGCTTTACAAAAAGTAGATACGGAGTTTCGTTCTCCGTTAAAAAAAGCCGGTCTGTTGACCCGCGATCCGCGAATGAAGGAACGCCGTAAGTACGGCCTGAAAAAGGCCCGTAAAGCGTCTCAATATTCAAAACGTTAGTTCTACCAGGGCACGACCGTATACGGTCGTGTTTTGTTTTTCCAGCCAGTTACGAATTCTTTATAAAAGATCGAGGGTTTTAAAATGCCGCATGCGTTAATTATCGGCGGGGGCCCCGTAAATACGGAGTTTTTAAAACAGGAACTCGCTAAAAAGCCAAATTTGTTGATTGCCGCTGACTATGGTGGTTCATATCTTGAACAACTGGGAATTATTCCGCGGATTTTAATTGGTGATTTCGACTCATTAACTCCGCAAATTATGGATAAGCTAGCTGATGCCGGAGCAAAAACGATCCGGTTTCCATCGCGAAAAGATGAGACGGATATGGAATTGGCCCTGGATTATGCAGTTTTAAACGGTTTAAAAACCGTCGTTATTTTAGGCGGACTGGGGAATCGTTATGACCATACTTTAAGCAACATCGGCTTGCTTTTAAAAGGTTTGAATCAAGGGGTTGAGGTTTATTTACGGGATGAATCCCATGATTTGATTGCGATTAATCACCGGGTAATTTTGGAGCGAAAGCCGGGGTGGGCGATTTCTTTGATTCCATTAACTGCCAAAGCCGGTGGGGTTACCACCTCGGGACTAGTCAATCC
>JBJKPO010000216.1:0-1552 GCA_046706235.1 Bacillota bacterium
ATATAGACCGGCTCTCCGCCTTCCACTTTGATATCGGCAATGCGATGAGTCGTCGGCACCTCCGTCTTTGAAATTTTGCCGAAGGTTATGACGTCTCCGATTTGGTAATCGCTAACGGGCCTAATCACCACCACGCTTCCGGTGCCGATTGCCGGCTCCATTGAACCGGAAAGGACAGTCAATACTTTAATGTTCCCCGTTATCGGAAAAACCGAAATAATCAAAAGCAAAGCAACCAAGGCGATAGCCCCCATCAATGCGTAATAAATCCCTTTCCCGATTTTTTTAATGTTTATTTTCATCTAAAAATCAATTAATGGAAAAGTTAATATTGTTCCATAATACCGAAGCCCAGTTCCCTTTGTGGAAAGATTCTTCGGTCAAAACCATCTGCAAGTCATAATCACCGGAATTCAAAATTAGACTTCCGCAAGAACTGCGTTCAATTTCTCCGTTAACCTTATCGGCAGGACTGAACAATACATCGGAATGATTAGAATCAAGATAACTTAAATTGGAATCATTTACCGTCCCGCAAACTCCTCCGCCTGAACGCAACACATGATAGCTGTTTGCTGTTTCAATGTTTTTTGTCACATTTCCATTTGAATCAGCAGTAATATAATCCCAGACAAGATAACCGGTAATACAATGCAATCCGCCATGATAAATTGAATTTGTTTGATAAAAAGCATCATTAGCCGCAGGTGAACTGTTTAAATTGGAATCAGTCGTATTATCCCACCAACGCCCCAAATAACCGATAGTTTCATTTACGGCATCATCACCATCAGTCCCGTATTGGCAAGTCGGTTCACCCATAAATTTTACCTGATATGTAGCATACGGTTTCAAACCTGTTGCGGTAATCGTTCCGGATAATCTATCATCGGCCGGTGTATCATATTCAAAAGTTACATTCGAAGTCGGATAGCCGGTAAATTGATATCCATATTGATTATTTATGTCACCGCCAAGCTTATTTAATAAAATGGTTTGAGTTGTAACTGCCGGCGAGACAGGTGTAGGCGTAGGAGTACTTTCTACAGTTGGTTTGTCTCCTTGTTTGTAATTTATCAAACCCGGCCAGCTATCAAATAGCCATTGGGTATTATTTGGAGACCATGTGACAATACCGGAATTAATTTTATTTCCAGGTATTAACCATACTTTGGCCCCCCAAGGGTAATTAGCATCTTCATTCTCTTTGGGTATATCGCCTATATTATAGCTCTGATTGCCTGTATCTGTTGTTATCCCAGTTGATAAAAAAGGATTACCAATCGTATAGTTGCCCGCGTTCCATGGATTACTTCCATCAGTATAATATATTAATTTATAGTCTCCTATCGGTAAATTTTTGCCGATAAAACGATAATCAAATTCGTCACCAACCGATTCATATTTAAGAAGTCCTAAAATATTATCTCCAGTATTATTCCAGGTATTGTTACTATATTTATTATCAATGAAACTTATTAATTTCAGTGGCTCTGGAGTTTCAATTTGTTGAGCTAAAATTTTAATATCAAAACTAAAGAAATCGCTTTGA
>JBJKPO010000217.1:0-3791 GCA_046706235.1 Bacillota bacterium
AAATAATCCCGGAAAAAATCGAAAGTGAGTATTAAGAGTGTATCTGTAACAACATTATTTGGCGGAGACGGTGGCCCGGTTTCCGCAAAAGATAGCTATAAAGTCAGGCCTGCAAAGTATTAACTATCAAAGACTATGGGAAAAAAGCAACCGCTTGGCTAATCAGCTAATTTCCTTGGGTTTTGAACCGCGTTACCCGGTGGGCATATTTTTACCGAAATCAATTGAAGCGGTGGCCGCTTTGGTTGGGATTTTAAAAGCGGGCGGTATTTATATTCCCCTGGATTCTCAATATTCACCGTTATCCCGGATTAAAAGCATTCTGGAATTAAGCGGACTTCGGTATTTAATCAGTAATTACCGCCAGTGGCGGGATTTTGTTTCCCAATTGGATGAGCATGAAATGATACTTATTAAAAATCTGAAAGTGATCCTGGTGGATGACTTACTCGCGGACCCGAGTGAACTCAAACCGGCTGTTACCGAAAACAACCCGGCGGAAGTATATGTTTATGATAAGGATTTGCCGGGAATCCTGACTGGGGAACCGGCCATTACCGATGACGATCCGGCCTATATTCTCTATACTTCCGGTTCAACCGGGGTCCCAAAAGGAGTAACGCTTACGCATCGTAATGCGCTTACTTTTATTAATTGGGCTTTATCTTATTTTAAACCAAACGAGACGGATATCTTTGCTAATGTTGCGCCATTGCATTTTGATCTGTCGGTTTTTGATATCTATGTTTCATTGGCCTGCGGCGGATGTTTGCAGCTTCTTCCTTGCCAGATCAGCAGTAATCCACGGCTTTTATTGAACTGGATCAGGGAGAACGCGATAACTTTTTTTTACTCGGTTCCCGCGGTCTGGATTTCAATCTTGAATTACACTGATTTGCAACCGGGTGATTTACCGGATCTAACGAATGTTTTATTTGCCGGAGAAGTCTTTCCGCCCAAACAATTAAAGTCCTTGATGGAATTAATACCGCAAGCGGCTTATTACAATCTCTACGGCCCAACAGAGACTAATGTCTGTACTTATTATCATGTTCAAGATAAAAATGAAATTACCGGCCAGCCGGTTCCCATCGGCCAGGCTTGCGCCAATACCGAAGTCCTGGTTCTAAAAGATAACGATACGGTGGCGGCTGTTGGTGAAGAGGGTGAATTATTGGTAAAGGGGTCGATCGTTACCAAGGGATACTATAAAAACCCGGAACGTACCGCGGCTGCCTTTAAAAAAAGTCCCTTGCCTTGCCATCAAGGGGCGTTATTATACAAAACCGGCGATATTGTCAGGGTAATCGCGCCCGGCGTCTATCAATACATCGGGCGTAAAGATCTGATGGTTAAATATTCCGGTTTCCGGATTGAATTACAGGAAATAGAGCAGGCGTTGCTGAAATACCCTTCGGTTCAAGAAGCGGTTGTTGTCCCGGTATATGACCGGGACCGGACCAACGTTACATCTTTAGCCGCTTTTATCACCACTAAAAATGGGTTGCCGCTCAAGCTGATCGCTTTAAAGGAGTTTCTGGCGGAAATTCTGCCCAAATATATGATTCCCGAAATTATCGAGCTAATCAAGGAGATACCGAAAAATACCAATGGGAAAGCTGATCGTCACAGATTAACGGCTCAGGCAAACTTGAATGAGAATTGATTTTTTAGTTAAGCGGTTTTTAAAAAAGCTATTTAAGGTGGATGAACAATAATGGAAGAACTGAACCTTCTCGAACTGGAATACTTATCCAAAAAATATGATGAAACGAATATGCCGCTTTATTTAAGTTATCCGACCACCAGTTGGTGGAAGAGTACATTGGATGAAGCTTCCTTGGTCCAATCATATCATCAGGAAGTTAATCCCTTTCTGTACTTTCACTTTCCTTACTGCAAGGAAGCTTGCTATTATTGCTGTTGTTATAAAGAAGTAACCAAAGACGAGAGTAAAAAGGAGATTTATGTTCAGTATCTAGAAAAAGAGTTTTTGCGGAAACTGCAAGTATTGCAAATAGACCAGTTTAATAAAGTCCAGCACCTTCACTGGGGCGGCGGGACTCCCACTTATCTAAGCTGTAGTCAGATTGAAAATATTTTTGCGACGATTGCCCCCAAAATCGAACTGGCTGATCCGGCGGATTCCAGTATATCCATCGAAGCTTATCCGGATGATGAAGTACTTACTTATGAAAAACTGAGTTTAATCCGCAATCTGGGTTTTAATGAAATCAGTTTAGGGATCCAGGATTTCGACGACCGCGTTCAGAAAACGATTAACCGCAATTGTAAGCCCGAAACGGTGCGAAAAATTGCCGGTCAAGCCGGGGAGTTGGGTTTTAGAATACATATCGATCTTTGTTATGGTCTCCCGTTTCAAGGAAGGCATGAGTTGGAAAAAACCATCAACCTGATCGCGGCTCTTAACCCGGACCGGATTGCGCTCTTTCCTTATGTTCATTACCCGATGCTTTTTCCGTTACAAAGACGGATACCTGCTGCCAGCGTACCTAATTCTTTTATTAGAATATTGCTGCTCATGCAGGCGGAGGAGATGTTCGCGGTTCATGGCTATAAAAAAGTAGGAATTGATCATTTCGTAAAGGCGAATAATCCGTTGTATCAGGCTGCCTGTAAACAGAAGGTGATTAAGGATTTCATGGGGTATTCGGTTGACCAAAGAAGATCTTTCATCGGATTTGGGAATGCGGCGATTAGTTTCCTGGGGAACAATTTTTACCATAACACCATTATACTCAAGGATTATTACCAGCAATTGGATGAGGAGCAGTTGCCGCTGGAAAAAGCGATGGCTCATAGTTTATCGCCGGATGATCTAATTCGTAACCGGGTGATTCAAAAAAGTATTTTAAGCGACCAGGTAATCGATAAAAAAGCGATCAGCCGTGAGTTCGGCATTAATTTTGATGAGTATTTTCAAGCGGAATTAACACTCTTGCAGGAATATGAGAAAGACGGTCTGATTGATTCGGCGGCCGGAGACCGGATTACCCTTACCGCTATGGGAAAGGTTTTAGCCCGGCATATTGCCCGTGTATTTGATCGGTATTACTAAAGTCATTAATATGGGTTTATCATAATTCTACTAATAAACAGGTAAACGAGGTTTTAATAATGAATATTCAAGAAGATATCACCGGTTATATTGCCAAAATCGGGAAAATCCCACGAGAGGAAATCAGTTTGCAATTAAAGATCTATAATTCCGGGATTATTTCTTCGCTAAAACTGTTGGAACTGATGGCTTATATTGAGAAACAATATAGCCTGGTAATCAAACCGGAAGAGTTAATCGAAGCAAATTTTAAAGACATTGGGACGATTATTAATTTCATCCGGGATAAAATAAATTCCTGAAGCTTAATTAACACGGGTGCCGGGAATGGGGGACAGAGGATGAAAACGAATCTGGAGGAAAAATATCAAGGTTTTATGACTGCCCTTGGTTATCAAGGGCAGCCGCTGGCCGCCTATTATAGCGATCAAAAACCGGAAGCAGCTACCGGACCCCGGGGTGGATTTTCGGTTGAAATTAAAAAACCGGGCGATGTTTTTAAATTGCTGGGTAGGGCGGCCCAACTGGAACAGGAGAAGAAAGACAAGTTTCGTTGTATGTTTCAGTTTCTGGCCCAAACCCGGGAAAAAGATTTGCCCGCGGTTTTTGATGCCGAGAATTTCGGCTGTCCCGGCTGCCGTTTTTACCTGGGTTTTGTCCCGGATCTACCCAAGTTTAATCATTATTTTATATCAACCGGTTTCCCGGGGCT
>JBJKPO010000218.1:0-6022 GCA_046706235.1 Bacillota bacterium
AAAATCTTTTTTATCCGTATCGCTTATCAAATGGTCCAATGCCAACGAAGATGCAATTACAACATACTTTCCCTCGAATTGATAATTGTAGAAATCACCCGTGCAACAAACCACCGGATAATTTTTCTGCTTGTTTCGGGCTATTTCAATCATATTTGCGGCAATATCCACACAAGTGACCCGGGCATTGGGAAATTGCTTAAAAATAGTTTGGGATACGGTCCCCGTGCCGCAGCCCAAATCAATCACCGTTATCGCGGCATCCCGGCGAAATGGAATTGACGAAACAAGCGCTTCCAGCATTTCCTGATAAAACGGAATCAATTTCAAAATGATTTCATCGTATTCGTGAGCTTCTTCCTCAAAATGATTCTTGATCTCCCGGATTATATTCATCAGGACTCTCCTTTCATCTTTGACTGATCATAATTGTTCTTTCTTTGTTCATACTCGCTTTTTAAAATTCCCATGATGATTGTGTCGGTATACCGGCCGTTGCTAAAAAAATTTTGCCGAATTCGGCCCTCTTCCACAAAGCCGCATCTTAAATAACAATGATAAGCGTTTTGATTATAATCATGGACATCGAGTTCGAGCCTATTGAGATTTAAGCGTTCGAAAACGAATGTTTGCAATAGTCCGATAGCCTCTGTTCCGTAACCCTGGCCTTGATTTTGGGGATCGCCGATCACGATTCCCATCTTAGCCACCCGGTTTTTCCAATCGATATTGATCAGATCGATTTGGCCAATATAGCTTTGTGTTTCCTTATCGGCAATCACAAACCCTTGGTTCCCCTTGCCTTCCAGCTTGGAATTCAAAAAGTTTTCCGTGCCGGTCAAGGTATGCGGAAATAAAAAGATATCGGAAAGATTGTCGACCACCGCCGGATCGTTAACCCATTTCCGCATATATTCCAAATCTTCCTTACGGTATTCCCTGAGAACGATTCTACTACCGCTAATGATTGGCATTTTATCCGGCCCTCCTGTAAATTGTGTTATTATATTGCTATATATAGGGAATTATCTGATCCATACAATGGTTCCGATGTTTTTGACAACCTCATTAAAAAAGCAAAGCATCACGTGTTCCGGAATATTAATTTTATTAATGGTCTTAATTGGATCAATTACGGCTGATTTATTACTATCAAATTCTAAACTCGAGAACTCTTTTTTGATTAGATCATCTACTTGATTTTTCTTCAACATAATAACACCTCCAGCTTTTTATTCCACTGTTATGTGGTCCTCAATTTCCAGCCATCGATTTTTTATTACCACGCTCTCGCCAATCAATTTCATCGCTAAAAATAATATAAAAAGCCCGGGGAAGAAGCACATTAACATGGCAAGTTAATGTGAGACTCCTCCTCGAGCTTTTATCTCAAGGGTGTATGCGTCTTGAATATTCAAAAATATTCAAGGCGACATCTTGCACCGCTCGGACCAATCCCGGAAAATGTCTGATTAGCATTTAGTCCGGTGGAACCCTAGATGCACTCCCACAACGGGGCTGTCTCAAAAGGTCCTTTTCAGACAACCTCTTGTATACAATATGCAATTATATAATTATTGATTATTTTACCAAAAGGATTTTCCATTGTCAACTATTTTTTTTCATTTTCCAAAACTCTTTATTAAAAGAAGTACTATTCACTTACTCTAAACTTAACTGTCAACTGTACACTATACACTGTCAACTATCTAAACCAAATCCGGCTAAAATATGCTCCTTGGCTTGGATCAAATCCCCGGCGATAAAATCGGCCGGACTGAAATCCTGCCCCCGGCTATACTCGGAAGGGACCGCAATAATGTAACAACCCGCCTTTTTGCCGGCAATAACACCGTTTACCGAGTCCTCCAAAACAATGCATTCTTCCGGCTTCAACCCCAGTTTCGCGGCCGCCTGACTAAAAATCTCCGGATCCGGCTTGCCTTTGGCAACCCCCTCGGAAGTTTGAAAAATGATAAACCGCTCCCGGATTCCCAATTGATCCACGATGATCTCCAAAAATCTCCGGGAGGAACTGGTGGCAATCGCCAGTTTAAACTTGCCGTGAAAGGCGGCGATGATTTCAAACAAGCCTTTCATCGGTTCGACTCCCGTCCGTAACTTGCGTTCCATTAATGCATCCCTGCGGATCAGTAACTCCGCGGGGGACACCGGCAACTGAAAATACTCTCTAAATACCGTCATCGATTCCAGCGGCGCGCGTCCCATCATCCTGGCCTTGATATCGCCAGGGATGTCCGCTATACCGTAACCGGCGGCTATTTCACCCAGGACCGCCCAGTACAGTTTCTCGGTATCCACCATTAACCCGTCCATATCGAAAATAACAGCCTTCATCACGATTTTTCCTCCACCTTTATACTACTTAAAAACAGCTTACATTTTCCCAGGCCCGATTGGAAATCACTTTATTGACTTCAAGCCAGTTTTTGCTATAAATCCTTGATCCGTTCTTTGAACCACGAAAGGTACGAAAAGAAAACTAACAAAGCGTTTGCGCGCGCATATGCGCAAAATTAATGATTTTTTTCGTTGTTTTCATAATTTCCGCGGTTGAACGGATGGTTTGTTTCGTCTTCGTTCACACAAGCTGAACTAACTGGATAGCCATATTTTAAAATAAAAAAAAGCAAACTCCCCAAAACCAACACCGCCATAATCACCGTTAACCACACCAGCCACGCCCGCGGCAACAGTCTTAAATATTTATCAATAACTCCAAAATCAATAACCGGAAGAACGCCCAGTAGAATAATACCGCTCATTATCAGGATAATATTTCGCATTTTTAGTTCGGTTTGCAGCAAAAAATGAAAAATAAACGGGGCGATCATTGTTAATATCGCGCCCAATACCTCAAAATTCATATAAAATTAACCTCTTTTCGGATACTCCGACGGCAAACGAGCAATTGCCGGTCAGATATCAACCGGCATATTATCCAATAATTCGGCCACCACTTTATATTTTCGATAGGTATTAACAATCTCCTCATTAGGATAATAATAAATGGTCTGATAATCCCGTTCACCCAACTCTTCGTTGATGGAATAGGCCAAGGCCTCCGTTTCAATATCGAACCGGGCATTGATTCCTGCCTTGTTACCGCGGGCATCCAGTCTGACCCACCGACCGGCGCTTTTTAAATATACCGCGTTCAGCCCATGCAAGACTAGTTTTGATGAAGCCGCATTATAAATCTTTTGATAACAAAATCCGGCCGGGATTCCTAAATATCGTAAAATGGCCGCCAACAGGTGTGCCTTGGCAAAACATAACCCGTGCCCCCGTTTTAAAACCTCCGATGCTTGGCAGGTTACCTTTTCGACGGTGATATCGCGGGAATGGGAAATCTGATCCCGCACAAACTCATAAACCGTCTTTACCAGAATAACTTCATTATAAATATTCCGGCTTAAATCAACGGCGGCCTTAAGGATTTTCGGATGATAAAAATCGATAATTCGTGATGAACCAAGATAATAAGTTAAATCACAAGATTCCGGTATCGGCGGCAAAATACTATTCCTCCCTGAAATTATTATATTCAGTGAATCTACTTTTTAATATCCACCGAAATATAAGTCTGCGCCAAAATTTCGCCGGAAGTTGATTTTAAAACCGACTCCAATGAATACTTTCCAGGCGTGAATGTTTTCGCCGCTTTTGAAATACTAACCGCAGCGGTCTTGGCCGGATCTCCGGTGAAATCAAAATTGGCCAAATCGTAACTATTTTTTCCTCCGGTCAACTTGAGAACCAGAGTCATTTTTTCACCGGGATGGGTCGTAAAGGTTTTAGCATTGAATGTGTATTCCTTTTTAGCCTTATTATAGTTCGCATTCAAATATAAGAAGGCATTCAGATTAGCAAATGTAACCTTGGGGAGACCTACCGTGGGAACGTAGTATTCATCCCACGTTTTTTGCTTACCGGCCGCCATTTTGGCATTGGCGAAAAATTCGTGGGACTTGCCGGCCCATAATTCGATGTATGCCCGGGCAGAGTTGCCGAAATGCTCGATATCGGCCTCGGTGCCCTGTTTGTATCCCCAGGTCCAAAACTTCAAACCGGGAGTAAAGTGTTTATTATCGGCAATCCGGAAAAAACCCTCTTCATTTTGGTGATTGATCACTCCCCACCATTCTTTTTCCATGCCGGGGTATGCATAACCAATACCCATATCCTTCCAATTGCCGAATGTCGCCAAATTCTTGTACCCGAAGATATGATTATCAATCAATTCGTCTTCCGCTATACTCATCCAGGGCCACCAGTCATCCTTGACTTGAATTTGCTCAATCGGGACCACCATTTCGGAATTAGCCGGCGCTGACGGCTTGCCGGGCACCGATCCGGGAGATAAGGTATTGCAAGTCCAATATTCGTAATTTATTGCTTTATCCCGATTGTTAATCAGTTTAATATTCAATTTGATATATGGTTTATCTTTGAACATCGAAATGGTCTCAATACAAGTCATTTCCGTTTTGCCCTTGTTAAACTTCCCGGGAACGCCGGCCACCGGAGCGATATTGTCGGTAAACTTCATTTCCACCGAGATCTGATCGGCGGTTTGAATTGTAATTTTGGTTTCCCACGGTAAACACCAGGTCTTGCCATGCTCCGGTTCCGGGAAAGTCGGGAAAATCCCGCCGTATACCATCAACCAGTCATAATAAAAGCTGCCGCCTTTCATCCCATATGGCGTACCGATCGGATTTTGATATAACTCCTCATGCCCGGTAGGTTTATAAATGATTGACAAAATCCGGCCGCCGAAATCGGGAAGCAAAATCGCCTTTAAGTATTTATTCTCAATCACTTTGGTTTTGAATACGGTGGGGATAATCGAAAGTGGATCATAAGATTTCATGGTATTGTCGGGATTTAACTTATAGTCGAAATGGCGGAAGGTTACCGTAGAATCGTAAATCTTTAAACCGGCGGCTTCACTGCCGTAAATAACCCCCGCAACCGTTAAAACAAGTACGGTTATAAGAATAACCCGCGAAATTAATCGAATTCGGTTTCGCATGACCATGTTTTCAGCTCCTTTATATTTACGTGGATATATTATACCTCAATATACCATCTCCGGCAAGAATTGTCGTCTTACTGCGGTACTATTTATCAAAATTTATATAAAAAATTAAAGCTGTCGGAGACAAGGGTTGAGTGGCTAATAGTTAACTCTAGTGAGGTGGACTTGCGTCAATGCTCTTACTCCCCTTTGGCAAAGGGTTACGGTCGTTAGCCCGGGGGGATTCTGTTTCCCCTTTGACACATGGCATGGGACATGCCGAGAGTACGGGTGTAATCCGAGGGATTCTTCTTTATCCCGCCCCCGGAGGCATGGCCGGCTCTCGACGCCTAAAAGAAAATCCCCCGGCAACTACGTTGCCAGCCTTGGTGTGAGATAAGGTTTTTCGCTAGACTTTGACTAGTCCGTGTATTATCGGGTAATTCTTTCGATTAAATCTTGATGCCCGGGATAACTTCGAATCAAACCGGTCCGTTCTCCGGCTTCAAAATCGGAAAAATCAAATCCGGGAGCCATGGTGGTTCCCATTAAACCAAATACTCCGCCTTCCATCAGTAGCGATCCTTGCCAGATCCCTTTGGGAATTATTGCCTGTACTTGCTGTCCTTTTGCCAAATCCGGTCCCAAAATCAACTCCGCCGCGCTTCCGTTTTCATAAAGCAACAACATCCGGACCGGATCCCCCAGATAAAAATGATAAATTTCATCGGTGGGCAGACGGTGCAAAATCGAACGGGTATCGGGAGTTAACAGGTAATAAATCGCCGTCCCAAACGATTTACGGTCCCGGTACCGTTCGGTAAGCGCCCCGGGAGGCATCTGTTCCGGAGACCGGTAGGTTTCCCGGTAATATCCCTCTTCCATCGGAAGCGGCTCCAAAGCTAACAGTTTAATAATCTCATCGGCTGTCATCTTCTCATTCCAAACTTATCCCAAAAAACAATCACATTCGTTTTT
>JBJKPO010000219.1:0-2837 GCA_046706235.1 Bacillota bacterium
ATCCACCGCGGGAGCGCTAAAACCGTTTTGAGTCAATGCATTGGCCGGACACACCCGGAGGGCGGGACAAGAATGATTTTGCGGACATCTTCGCGAATCAATTAAAATTGACATTATTGCCAACCTCCTTAAAAGCATTGTGAAAAACCCTAATTTAAAGCTGTACGCAATGCTTTTTTCCAAAGAACTATGATTCTTCTCCGAATAAAATATACTTTATCATAGTTCTACTAATTGGAAATCCAACAATCAACTAATTAAGTATTTAAGTAATTACTTAAATAGTAAAACACCTACTCGGATTTGTCAAGCGAATATTTGTTATAATTAATAATAGAACATATGATATAATAACCATCCGGAGGGAAAAATCAATGGATAACAAATTTGCAATTAACAGTGTCTTGGAGTTGATTGAAAAAATCAAAAATTGCAATAACCGGCACAAACGATAGCGAAGGCTTTCCCAATATTAAAGCAATGTATAATAGTTTTATATATAAAAGCGAGGAGTAACAATTCATGTCTAAATTCAAAGTTTCAACAAAAAAAAACCTTATCATTTATTTAATTATGCCCTTTTTACTACTCAGCATCATATCGGTAAGCGCTGTAACCATTTTTTCCGCTGAATTGCAAAAATCAGCCGAACCGGCCGCCGATTCCGAAATAGTTTCTTTGAAAAAAACAGCCGCCGCCAAGGTGGCCTCGATTCGAGCCCTGCTTCCTTCCACTGATGCTCAAACAGAATTATGGAATGAACTTAACGCTTATTTGGCAAAACAGAAAATTTTCCCGGCGGAGTCCGGTTTTACCATCTATTACGGTAACAAGGGAACGAATTTTGACCTTGAAATTATACAACCGGTCACCGAACCGGGTAAGAATCACGGAAGAATAAAATTTAAAGTATTAGATCCGATGGAAGTGGCTTCCATGGTTCATAAAGGACCGTATCAAACTCTTCCGGCCGCTTACCGGGCCATAAATAAATGGATTTGGAAAAACCATTATAAAACCGGTGGGCCCAATCAAGAATGTTATTTACGAGGAGCCTGGAATGAAAATGATCCGCAGGAATACTTAACGGAAATTCGAGTCCCCATAAAAAAAGACAAGGCCGTTACCTATGATTCCATCAAAAAGAAAATTACAAAATTAGCCCGGATTAAAATGAAGCAGAATAATATCACCGGGATGAGCCTGGCCTTGGTGGACGATCGAAAAACCATCTGGACCATCAATTTTGGTTATGCCGATCTGGAGCATAAAATCCCAGTCACGGCCAATACTCTGTTCCGGATGGGATCTAATTCCAAGCTTTTTACGGCCACCGCCGTCATGCAACTCGCGGAGCAAGGAAAGGTCGACATCGATAAACCATTGCAAACATATATCCCGGAGTTTTCAATGAAGACCAGGTTTCCGGAGGCCGGACCGGTTACCATCCGTTCCATTATGGCCCACCGCTCCGGCATTCCCGGCAATTACCTTCCAGCGATAATTAACTCTAAATACCCCTATTTTACCCGGGTCGTATTGGATATTAAAGATGAATACCTGGCTTATCCACCCAATTATATAACCGCCTATTCCAATTTAGCGATGACCTTATTGGGAGTAGTGGTGGAACGGGTCTCCGGCCAAAAATTCAACGATTACCTAACTAATAACCTTCTAAAACCTTTGGAGATGAACCATTCTTCTTTCGATTTGCGTGAAGATATGAAACCGTTAGTTTCCAAGGGATACAATAACGGAAAGCCCGGTATTGACGATATCTGTCCTAATATCGGCCCGGAGGGTTCACTTCGTTCCAGCGCTAATGAAATGGGCCATTTCTTGCAAATGGTGTTAAATAACGGCGTATATAACAAACATGGAATTATAAAATCGGCAACCTTAAATGAGATGTTCGCACTCCAGCCCCATCCGCCGCTCGATCTCGACGGTTGTGGTCTCTCCGCCACCGGTTCAATGGGATTAAACTGGTTCCTGGCCGAGGATCCGTATTTAGGAAAATATGGCGTCCACGACGGCGGGACCCGGCTGTTTTTTAGCCGCTTAATGGCTCTGCGTGATTCCAAATTAGGCATAATTGTACTGACTAATTCGACAAACGGCGCGATGGTGGCGGATGAGATTGCCTTGGAAACGATCAAGGACGCCTTGAAATTAAAAATCGGACCGCCCGGCGACTATTATGGGAAAACCGAAACATCTTCCTCCAAAATAGAATTACGGCCCATGAAGGGATTTTACGCATCTGGGGCCGGACTGTTAACGATTGTGCAAGAAGGAAAAGGCTTTGTGATGAAAGTTCAGCGATATCCCTTGATTAAGTTTCGACTATTCGCTCAACCCGACGGCTGGTTTACTGTAAAACCTTTTCTATTTGGTTTATTTCCAGTTAACATCGCCGGATTGGCAAACTATTCATGCGTAAGCATGGCTGAAATCAGCGGAGCAAAAGTGTTACTGGCGAACAATAATGGCATAAGGAGCATTATCGGAGAAAAAATCGAATATGCTTCACTACCGGCGGTGTGGCGAAAAAGGTGCGGTAAATATTATGAAACCGGTCATAATGGGCTCCCAAGCCTCAATTACCGGGCGGAATTGACTATAATTCAAGGGATGCTTACTTGTTATATAAAAGGCAAAAATGGTAACGGTGGATCGTTAATCCTAACGCCGGTTTCCGATACCGAACTGCTTATTAGGGGCCTGGGCCGGGATATGCATGAAACCATTCGGATAATTAATGTAAATGGCACGGAAAGGCTTTCATATGAAGGATTGGTGTTTAAAAAAGTTAAATAACAACTGTTTAAATC
>JBJKPO010000220.1:0-7034 GCA_046706235.1 Bacillota bacterium
ATCGATTATTATTACTCCGGCAGTTGAAGATGTAAATCATTAACTGAGAAAACTTCGTTTTCATTGGCTCTTACAATATCATTAATTGATATATTTATCCACCGGAGTAATATATTTCTTCGGTTTAGTTTGATCAAAGTCAGGATACTCGTTCCCGGTATTTTAGCAAATTAATAAAAGCCTCCAGCCGGGTAACCAAACCGGCTTCACCGCTATGTTCCTCAAAGTTCAATCGCAAAAAAGGCCGGCCGGCGGCCTTAATTCTTCGTTCCAGCATATCTCCCACAATGGCTTCCAAACCGCAGGCGAAAGCTGCCAGATGGATAAAACCGGATATCTTCAAATCTTTATCATGTAACATCCACTCCAGGCTATCGAATTGAGAGCGGCCAATCGTCCAAAATAGTTTTTTATTTAACCGGCCGGAACCGATACCATGATAAGAACCCGGCATCATTTCCGGTGTAAGGAAATTAATTTGATTTACGGTCAGAGTCTGGAACATATTTAGATTAAAACAAGCGTCATACAAACAATACGGATGTCCCAACAAGCCGATGGTTAATCCGGCTGCCGGCTGAACCGGCCCGGTGATTTTTAACCGGGAATCAAAGCGTGGCTGTGAAATTTGCGGATACATTTTAAGCGTCGTTAATGCCGGTGAATCCCCTGCCCGATCAAGAATACCGGTAGTATTAATTTTTTTTGCGGATCGAATCAAACCATTTTTTACGGCCGCCTTTTGTATACACTGAATCATATCAATACATCGCGGCCCAAATTTAACAGTTAACAATTTATCTTTCAACATTGGGAGCGTATGGGCGACTATATCCGGCAATCCCATAAATTTAGGGCACAAGTACGCATCCGGTTCAACTTTTATCAAATGCGGGATCATGATTAAATCCGTGGAAACCGCTAATGATTGTACATGACCCAGAAAAATTTTAACCGGAAGGCAGAGCTCATCCAAAGCGACTTTCATACCGTCCGCTATTATCCGGCGGTCGGTTGGGCCGGATACTATTACCTCAAAACCATATCCCCGCCAGATTTTTTCCCAAATATGTCCATACCAGTAATATAAAAGTGCCTTGGGAATCCCGATTTTCATGAAATGTCTCCAGTTTTCAATCTTTAGTGATATTATTTCGCAATTCCGTTCCGAATTTCCTTCTTTTTATATTTTTTATGGAAAGATTTTCTAAATTAGTTTTATATTCAATGCGACATACTATAAATTTGATTTCGTTTTAAAATTTCATTAATAGCCAAAGTTGTAATTCTGGCACCGGTTTCAAGACAATCGGCATCATTCATTTTTCCCAAGTCACCGATTCCAATGACAACCGGAACTGTTAGATTATTAATGATATCTACTGTATCTCCTTTAATCGTAGGTGTATTTGATTCGGGATTGCCGTCTTTGTTAACTGATTCTGCTATTACCCGGCCATCTTTGGTAACCGAAGCGGTAACAGGAACCCCGCCGGCTTCGGAAGTGTTTGAGGCAACCGCTAGTATGCCTAATATCTCTATCTCCGGATCCTTAGTTAAAGCCTCCATGGCTTGTTCGCCTTTACCTTTACCACTCGCTCCGCAATCATCAACCATTACCAGCACCGGATCGTAAGGAGTTTTTTTTATTGCTTCCGCTATTTTTTCGCCGGAAATTGCAGTCGGATTTCCACCCGACATTGAAATCACCCGTCCCCCGATATTATGAGCAGCCTTCTCCACTACTTGCTGAGCTACTCGATCGCCATCGGTGACTATAATAACTCTTCGTTTATTCAAAATTTTTACACAACTCCTTTGTTTTTTTTACCTGATTGCTTATTTGAGGGTAATCTTTTTGGATACCAAATATCATCAACTTTTTCCCAATTTCGAGCATTTTTAGCCTGCGTAAAATCCTGCTTCCGGTGCGAAAGAAATTAGGACCCGCGCTAATTTTAAAAAATTTCCAATCCAATGGATTGGAATGTTCATTTAAATAAAAACAAATGGTTTGTAACCCTAATTTTAAATTTGAGCCGAAATCAAGCAGATAAATTTGATGATTGAATTCATCTGTCCCGATAAATTCAGGAATACCATTACAACTTGATTTGGTATTCGCAAACTCGATAACCCCGGCAAGTTGTTCGATTGTCGGTATACTATCCAAAGGCAGTTTATTTAAATGAATCCATCCCGCCACCCGGAGAGACTGATTTTCAAAACATGAGTAATATACTAATTTTAAAATTCGGCATCACCATTATCGAGATGATCTTTAATCTTTTATGTTTCCCGGCAGATTGTCAATAAATTCATCCCCAGATTTCGATAGGTTTTACGAACAATGGCTGTTAAAATCGGAAATGAAATCATTACTCCGAAAGTAACAACCGGCCGTCCTAACCGGACCCATCCCATGGCGCGCGATGAAAAACCACCAGTTATCATAAACGGATTATATCTCTGCATGCAATTAACAAAATGATAGTCATCAGGATTTTCACCGTTTAGACGGGCAAATTCCCTGATTAAATTAATAACCGAATTCGCCGCATTCCGGCGCGCCAGAATATAAACTTCATTTCCTTTTAAATCCATTCCGATCTTAATCAATTTCCCGTGTTCATTCCAGGCGATGCAATCAAAAAAAGGTATGTTTATTAAATCCTGAAAGCGGGGAATCCGGTTTTGCGGTAATATTCCCAAATGGATTGCCGCTGCCGTGGGAGACGCATGAGCGCCCCCAAAACAGTGATATACGATTTTCACGGATTTCATTCACGTTCATTAGGCTCTTCTTTTTCATCGGTAACATTTTCTCCGCCGGCCGCGCCGCTGAATTCTTTTCCAATATCTTTAAGATTGCCGCGATTGATCAATAAAAACAAACCGGCCGCGCCGATCAATGCCACCACAATCCAAAACAGGCTGCGTAAACTACCCCGGTTGATAATACCGCTTCCGGTCGTTCCATATAATACATTACTAGCCGCGGCGGCAAAAATACTCGCTCCTCTCTCGGCAGCCTCTTTACTGGCTTTTTCGGTACCGAATTCCAATAAAATCGCACGCGGCCCTAAATCCTGATTATATTTGCCGTTCCCATAAAAAATCCCTTTGACTAATCCGGGATATTTCCGGTCCACCACTGTTTTTATATTTTTAGCAAAGTCATTATTAGCTTGAAAATTGGGATTTTGCCGGCCAACTACCAATTGAACTCTGGTAACGGGTTTTTTATCGATAATTTCACTATAACCTTGAATTGGTCCAGCGTCACGATGCACATCAAGTAAACAAACCGGTCTGTCCCGTAATAATTGTATCGCAGTCCGGCGTGATCGATCATACGCCATTCCATCATGAGGATCGTGAGGAGTTTTAGAATGAATCACCGGGATCCCCTTTGATTCCAAGGTTTTCGTTAATGCATCGCCTACTTGAAAAACTCCGCCATGAGCTGGTTTACTTGAAGTTCCATCACTGGGAACATAAGATTCATCAGAATGAGTGTGATAAATCGCAATTGGTCCCCTTTGTTTCACTTCCGCCCGCAAAAAATCAAACCTGAAAAACTCGTTAATGTATGCCTGTACTCCAGGCCTTTTCGAGGTTTGCAGCCCGTTTTGCTTGACCAGTTTAACGACCGCAATCTCATTTTTAATTTGAACTACCCGATAAAGATGATTGTCGCTATTTAAATATTCGTCTCCAACCACCACCCGGTGACCGGTTTGAGTTATTATATGACCTCGATAATCTTGAAGCGTCATATATTTACCGTTTAATTCAATTTCTGCGGTGGTATTAACCGAAAACAACAGACTGAAGCTAAAAATCAAAAGTAAACCGAATATGCGTTTCATTATTTTTCCTCCTTCCCATTTCCGGTTTCGATCGGGGGATGATCCAAAGCTTCATTTAAATCGGTGGAATGCGCATTTCGGACTGTGCCGCCTTGCAAGGCTTCCCAGCTTTCACCGATGATTTCCGCTAATAAGACCGCTAAAATTCCGGCGATAATAATGGTATCAAAAACTCCACCTCCGCCGATCCTGGTGGGAACAGCAATCCCCATTCTTCCCACTGTTAAAATATGTACAATATCGAGACTCAATATTCCCAATATAGCAATAATAAAAGCTAATCTGCGGGAACGTCCCACGATATAAGCGATAATCCCGGCAATAACCGCCCATAAAAATTGTGGTTCAATAAATCCATTTCCGGTATCAAACCGGTAAAACCGGTTTATTCCATATAAAACTCCGGTGGTTAATATTATACCGATAATTGCCCGCCACCATTCCTTACCCGACCCGGCTTTTGAAAGCACATATATCGCCAGGGCAATCGGTAAAACAGCTCCGCCGATATTTAAAGTAATCAAGGGATTTTTCCAGATGGGAATATCAATAAAACTTCCCAGAATCATTGCCCCGATAAAAATAAGGCCGCCTCGATCGCTTAAATATAGTTTATCCAAGACCCGGTGCGCCAGACCAAGAAAGATAAGAATACTAACCCCGATTAGCAACACAATCCCGCTCACGCTCATTGTTTCTACCTCCTATTTCACTTAATCAATAGATTCTCCCGGCCAAGATCCGATTATGCTGGTAATTGACAGGAAAAATAACCGGCTAAATAAAAAAAGACCGCGAATTGCGATCTCTTTATTTTAATAACCGGCTATCCATTTAGCTCAACAGAAATACTACGAATTATTTTTTAATAAATCACCTAAATTTTGAGTGAATGCGGTATTTTCATCTTGAATGTCGGGTGGTGGAACTGTTTCCTCCGGTTTTCGATCAGCCAAGGCTTCGCGTATACTAAGCGAAATTTTTCGATTGGCCGTATCAATCTTGATAATTTTCACCTGAACTTCTTCGCCAATCTTTAAAACATCGGATGGTTTATTGATCCTGGTATCCGATATTTGGGATACATGGACTAAGCCGTCAACCCCGGAAGCCAACCTGACAAAAGCCCCGAAAGATTCCAGCCGGACTACGGTTCCGGTGTAAATCATGCCTTCTTCAAATTTTACGATTGCCTCATCCCAAGGGTGAGATTGGATCTGTTTCAATGAAAGCGAAATCTTTTGAGTGGCGGTATCTACTTTTATGATCATTACTTCCACCTGGTCGCCTTCATTTAAAACCTCTTTTACGGATTTAACCCGGTACCAACTCAATTCGGAGATATGAATCAATCCTTCAATTCCCGAACCCAAATCTACAAACGCTCCAAAATCAGTAATGCGTGTAACTTTTCCAATTCGGCGTTCCCCTTCCTGAATCGTGGCAAAAAATTCCGCATACGCCCGTTTCTTTTCACTTTCAAGTAATTCACGGCGGGAAACCACAAGCCGGTGTTTGGAACGATCAAATTCCATTATTTTTACGGGAAACTCGGTTCCGATTAATGGTTCCAAATCTTTTGTAAAACCTAAAGTGGCCTGAGAAGCGGGCATAAAGGCCTTAATCCTTTTAATTTCAATACTTAATCCGCCTTTGATTACCTCCAGGACCTTGCCGGAAACGGGTGTTCCCTTTTGAAAAGCTTCCTCCAGGTCAAACCAAACTAGTTCCTGATCCACTAACCGCTTTGATAACCGAATTTTATCCTCTTCGCCGGTTCGGGTTACCATCACCTTGATGATATCTCCGACTTTTACCAGTTCCTTGGCGGAAACGGCCGGTTGTGTCGACAGTTCCTCAACTGGAATGGTTAAATCAGATTTACCGCCGATATCGACAAAAGCGGCATCGTCTCGCACTAGAATTACCCTGGCATCGATTATTTGTCCCGTGGTTAATTCCCGGAAACGATCCTCCGGCCAATCCAAATTCATCGATTCGGTCTGTTCTTCAATTACATCGACCGGTTCAGCTTGAGAATCCTCCGGGTTTATTTTTTCCGACATTAAAATCCGCCCCCTAAGTCGCGCGTTTGCGCTTTTTATTTTTTCGATAATTTCAGTAATTTGTTCATCGGGTGTGGATGCGCCCGCTGTAACCCCAACTTTATTAATATTCTGGAACCAATCCGAATTAATTTCCACGGCGGATTCCACTTGATAAGTAACAGTCCCGTTATTCCGGCTGATTTGTGCCAATCGAAACGTATTGGCGGAGTTTCGGCCTCCGACTACAATCATTAAATCTACTTGGCGGCTTAATTGATCCGCTTCCTGCTGACGTTCGGATGTCGCGGAACAAATGGTGTTAAAAACACGAATTTCTTGTGAATACGGAAGGATTCCGGCTATTAATCGGCTCAATCCGGCGGTTTCCTGGGTTGTTTGACTAATAATGCCAACTTTTGCGGTAATTTGCTCACCGCTATTTAATTCTTCGGCACTATTCAACACCAAAGCAGGAACTCCAATTGATTCTAAAACTCCTTTTACCTCGGCATGCTCTTTCTCACCGAAAATGATAACTTGATAACCCTGTTGCGCCAAGAATACGCCCAATTTCTGAACATTTTTTACATATGGACAAGTAGTGTCAATAATTTTTAAATTTTGTCGAATTGCTTTTTGATAAGTACCGGGTCCCGCGCCGTGCGAAGGAATCACTACCTTGCCCGAGGCCGGCTTAATCTCATTGATATCGGAAATAATCCCTACTCCCTGACTGGATAATTGATTAACCACTCGTGGATTATGGATCAAGGGTCCGATACTGTATAGCATTTCCCCTTCTTGAGTGTCATGCCCATGCAGGGCGTCCCCAACCAACTCCAAGGCGCGTCTCACTCCAAAACAAAAACCGGCGGTTTTAGCGACTATTATTTCCAATCGGTTCCGCTCCTCTTGCGACCGCTAATCTTATAACTTCGGCCACCACTTGTTTAACCGACATGCCGGTGGTGTCTAACAAAACAGCGTCTTCCGCTTGGCATAACGGATTAATCTCTCGATGGCTATCGTAATGATCGCGTTTGAAAATTTGCTCCTCTAGAGCTTCATAATCAATGTTTATCCCTTTTGCATGCAATTCAAGCAAGCGACGTTG
>JBJKPO010000221.1:0-4819 GCA_046706235.1 Bacillota bacterium
GTTAAATGGTGATGAAGAAGATACATAATTATGGATCTTGGAAGGGACAAGAAAAGGCTCTGAGCTTGCGTTTAAAGATCGTGATAATAAAAAAATATTAAATGCTCCGCAAAAGTTAGCGGAAGAGTTATCGACTAAATACAATTTGCCTTTAAATGAAGATATTGACTGGGTCAAGTTATTAATTGCAGTGAACGGGTGATAGTTCAAAAATGGAAGCTGAATTAAGAAAGACCTTAAAAAACCATCAGTTTGACAGTGTTGATGAGATAGTTTCAAAGAGAATGAGCCAAATTATATCGTCCGGCACTAAACCCGAAATTAAATTGAGAGAGATAATTCAAGTTATTCTTCCAACAGAAATTGATATACGTATTAATTCCAATTTAATCGGTAAGCCGGATATATATCTGCCAGACTTAAAATTAGTTATTTTTTGTGATGGTTGTTTTTTTCATGGTTGCCCTAAACATGGGCATATACCCGAAAAGAATTCGGAGTATTGGGCAAAAAAAATCGAATTAAATAAAAAAAGAGATGCTCGAACTAGTAGTAAGCTAAGAAAGATGGGGGTACACGTTTGGCGAATATGGGAACACTACTTAGATGATAAAAAACAATTCCCGAAAATATATAATATTTTAAGAAAAAGATTAAGCCGGATGCAATTTAATTATGAGGTGAATGACATTATTATTCCAGAAATTGAATGGAGTCCTGGAGATATGTATTAATAATAAGTGTTAGTCCCGAACTCATAAAAAACTAGATCGGGACTATTATATTATCATCAACTCTTATGTTCTGATCATGATAGTCTACTTTAACTACCAAATTTTAGAAATAGTGGTCTTGGGATAATAATGCAGTACAATCGCCCGGAAACTGCGGTTTTCCTTGGCCAAAGCATAGGCTCCCCATTGGCACAAACCCACTCCATGCCCAAACCCGCGGCCACTAATCTTAATTGCCCCCGGTTTATTGTCAATCCGGTCCGACAACCAGATGGAACGGACTTTTTCCGGTCCGGCATTAATCCGTAAATCAGCCCCGTTCACCGTGGCTGAACCTTGATCTCCTGTCAATTTTAATAAAGTAACCCGATGGGTTGGACTCCGATGTAAAATTGTCAACTTATTTACGGTACCGACCGGTTTTTGATTCGATTGTTTTAACGCTTTATCAATATCGGCAGTGGTTAAAGTCGTTTCCCAGAATAACTGATCTTTAGGAATCACTTTAGCCTCCGGACAACTTACCGACTTGATGTATGGTGGTTCCGGCCCTTTATAATCCAAACCTTCCTTGGCATAAGCCGTAACCCCGCCGCAACTTGCCGAATACCACCCTTTAATATAACGGTTTTTATAAGTCAGCACCAAACCTTTGGTTATTTGGACCGCCCGGCGAATCGTCGGAGTTATCGCCGCAGCGTTATAGGCTTGCGCTTCTTTTTCATCAGTGGAAATATCGGTGCCGTGAATCCGGCGGGTACCACCCCGGCCTAAAAATTCCATGGTAAAGGTCCGGGCAATGATCGCCTGGGCCGCATACGCGTTTAACGGCCACCCGGGTTTCATCTCGCCGGCCACGACTCCGGTTATGTATTCATCAATATCCATCTTTTTCTTCTGCCCGGTGTCTTTCATAAATACCGTAATCACCGGTGGTTTTCCAAAACGAGTTACCATATTTTTAAATAAAGTGGCTTCTTTTCCGGGACAACCGGCATTAAATAGCAAGATTACCAATAGCAACGCCAATGCCGGCAAATGAATTTTTGGATTTCTCATGACTCTCACCTTTCCCAAGATTAAACCTCATTTGCTAGCATCTCTATTTTAGGGTATTTTATACACCGGCGATTATTCGAAGATCTTAAAACAAGCTAAACAACCAAAACGGTACATAATATATGTTCTCATCTTTCTTTAAAATGTTTTTGGAGATTACAATTCCATGAGTTGTCTTAAATTTATTCATGAAAGCCGCTAATCCTTTCAGATCCTCCCAATTTATCTGATTGCGGTATTTAACTTCCACTGGAACCACCTGACTCTTTTTATCCAATACAATATCGACTTCCTTTTGACCATCTCGCCAATAAAATAGATTATACCGGTTTTGTTCCGCAAATAGCCTGGTATAATGAACCGCGCAATTTTCAATCAATTGGCCCTCAACTGCCGGTTCGAATCGATTAACTTTCAACAAGGCATTTCTAATACCATTATCAATAACATATAACTTTTTATTTTTGCGAATTACTTTCCCGATATTGGTGGAATAATTTTCTTGAACCCCGATTAGAAAGGCTTGCTCCAGGTAATTTACGTAGCTTGCAACCGTCACCGTATCCACCCCGATTGTTTGAGCGATGGAAGTATAAGCAAAAGCCTGACCTTGGTTGGCGGCAATAAAAAACATTAATTTTTCAAGTACTTCCGGGCTTTTAATATTGTAAATACTGACGATGTCGCGATAAAGCCCTTTTGTAACAATATCCTCCACCAATCTCCGCTGCCAAATGAGCAAATTGGTATTCTCAAAATATTCGGGATAACCGCCGGATAGTAGGTATTCTTTTAAAATTTTGCCAATCAAGTTTTCATGTTCGATCAAATCCCGAAACTTAGCCTCAATGAAGTCATAACAAGCGGCGGTGTCTTCAAGCAAATGCTCTTGACGGCTAAATTCAGGAATCGAGGTTTCTTGGTTCTCTTTGTAAACGGTATAAAAATTCAGAAATTGCTGGAAATCAAGGGGAAAAATTAAAATCTCATCCATTCGCCCCAAAAGTGATTCTTTGGAATGATGAAAAAGATGGGTGGCTGAAGAACCGCTGATAATGAATTTTAGGTTGTATTTTTTGTCATAATAACTTTTTAAATCAAGTTGCCAGTTATGTAAAAAGTGGATTTCATCGATTATGATATATACTTTTTCAGAAATTGCCTCGATCTTTTCCTGGACTACTTCTTTTAAGTATTCCTCGATCACATCGCGCACTGCGGTTTTAGGATCCGAAAACAGCCCTGGATCATCACCGCCGAAAAGTAAAATTCGGTGGGAAGCAATGCCCGTTTTTAACAAGTAATCGATGGTTTGATTAAGGAGAGTCGAGTTACCTACCTGGCGCGGCCCAATCAAAGCCAGAATACGTTTCTCATTCACTAATTCAATAATATTTTGGAATTCGGAGCGGGTATTGCGGTAAAGAAGAACTTTATCCACTTTCCCCGTCCGCCACCATCGGTTGATCCGGTACAACATTTCCAAGGGTTCCATAAGGTTCCTCCATTTTTAATGAATCCATTAAATATATTATATAAAATTTGGCGAATGTATTCAAGAAATTTAAAACCTGGTTTTGATAAGTATTCAACTTACTTAATATTATTCCGGTGAATATATCAAGTTGAACTTGAAAAATGTATCAAGGGCTGTTAAACTATTAGGCAGATGGCGAATCGATTTCCTATGAACTTAACTCAAAGCATCAGTCCTCCAAATAGAATCATTTCCGGGAGATTAACCATGGCCGAGATTAAATTTGAAATCATTAAACACCTGGCGGAGTTATCCACAGGTGCCAAAGGCTGGACCAGAGAAGTCAATATTGTGAGTTGGAATAACCGCAAACCCAAGGTCGACATCCGTGAATGGGACGAAAATCACGAACAAATGAGCAAGGGGATTACGTTGAATCGGGAAGATGTGGAGAAGTTGCAGGAATGGCTACGGGATTTGAATGTGGAGGAGTTGGGGGTTGAATAAATCCCCCCTCACTTCGCCCTCTCCCACAACTCATCCATCTCCGCCAGGGTCATCTCTTTCAAACTCCGCCCCATTTTAGCGGCTTCGCTCTCCATATACCTGAACCGTTTGTTAAACTTGTCCATTGTTCTTCTAAGCGCAATCTCGGAATTGATTCGCAAAAACCGGCCGACATTCACGAGTGAAAACAGGATATCGCCCAGTTCGTCTTCGAGCCGTTCCCACTCCGGGCTGCCTTTCTTAGGAATATTATCATAATCCAAAAGTTCTTCAAACTCCCGGAACTCTTCCTTGGTCTTGGCAAGGGGTCCGGCCAGGTCGCCCCAGTCGAAACCCACTTTGGCGGCCTTGCTTTGCAGTTTTTCCGCTTTTTGAAGCGCCGGTAAATCTTTGGGAACTCCGTCAAGCGCCGATTCCCGTTCACCCGGCATCTCGCTTTTTTTGATCTTCTCCCAATTTTCAAGTACTCCGGCGACTCCGGCAACCTTGGTATCGGCGAAAACGTGGGGATGACGCCGGATCAGCTTGTCCGAAATACCGTTGATTACGGTATCGATATTAAATTGACCGGTTTCGGCGCCCAGTTGGGCGTGAAAAACCACCTGCAGCAACAAATCGCCCAGTTCTTCATTGAGCTTGTCCGGATTTTCGCCATCAATAGCTTCCAGCACTTCATAAGTTTCTTCGATAGCGCATGGTTTAAGCGATTGATGCGTCTGCTCCCGGTCCCACGGGCAGCCGTTCTCACCCCGAAGCATTGCCATGATTTCCACCAGCCGTTTCAAATTTCTTCCGGAACCGGGGTTTGTTAAGTTTGGGGAGCCGGGAGCCGGTTTCATATCTTCTTTTGTTTCCTTCATCATGGTTAAATTGATCTCCTTTTATTCTTCCGTTTTGAACTCCTTCAAACAAATAAACGCTGGTTTGAAAAAAATACTACATTGTTCAGCAAAATTGTTTGGTTCAATGTTCTTTAACATTAGATCTCCATGAGTTTGTTTTCAATAATATAATAATCTATTATCACTTATCGTCTTTACCG
>JBJKPO010000222.1:0-5934 GCA_046706235.1 Bacillota bacterium
CTCTTACGTAGTCAATAGTATAGTATTGTGGAAATACCGAAGTAGCATCGGGATTGCCCGGCCAAGCGCCGCCAACCGCCATATTCAAGATAATGAAGAAATCATGATTTCCAACATAGCCTAAACCTCTGGCCGCCAATTCAGACGCTGTAAGTTGATGGTATTGCACGCCGTCCACATACCAGGTGACAATATCCCGTTCCCAGATCACCGAATATGTATGCCAGTCTTGCGGGTTGTTGACCACGACCGAACTTCCGTCGCCGTTTCCGCCGCTGTAGCCGGGGCCGTGGAATGTACCGTACGTATGGGTCGGGTCTTTTCCCACGAACTCCATAATATCGATCTCACCACAAGTAGGCCAGGCGATTAAGGAAATACTGCTCCCAAGCAGCCAGAAGGCCGGCCAGATACCTTGAGTGGCTTGCGGTAATTTAGCCCGCATTTCCACTTTACCAAAGGTGAAATCATAGTGATTGTATGTCTTTATCCGGCCGGAAGTGTAATTACTCCCTGAATAGGCTTCTTTAATGGCCTTGATTACTAAATTGCCATTGCCGTCATGATAGACGTTGGCAGTCCTGTTGGTGTAATACTCCAGTTCACCATTGCCAAAACCGCCGCCGCCGGTTTCATAAGTCCATTTGGTGGTGTCGGCTCCGGTGCCGTTTGCCGCGTTACATTCATCGCTCCAGGCCAGCACCCAGTCCATCGGCGCGGCACTCAAAAGATGGATCGGAGTTAATGCGGAAACCAATAATACAACTAATGTTAGCGTTAACAAGAATCTCATTTTACTAAACATTTTCCCTTCTTACCTCCTTTAAATTTTTAAGTAATGTAAATAATGTAAAAAACCCTTTTTTATTACCGTTACATTCCCCCTTTGATACAAATTTCGTGTTAATATGGAAATAACTTTATAAAGTTATCATATTTGGTAAATAAAGCAGGCTTATAATGCTAGGTTCACGCAAACATTATAATACAAATAATATAAAAAATATATCCAGAAATATCCAATACAAAATAGATTATTGGACTTTTCATTAAAAATTTTAACACATTATTCATAAATTTTAAATATAAATTTCAAAACTCCCAACCAATCTCTCTTTCTAAAAAGAGTTTAGGATCGACCGCGGTTTCTCCAATCCGGAAGGTTAGATGTAGATGAGGGCCTGTCGATAAACCGGTTGACCCGACTAAACCGATGGTATCTCCTTTTACAACTTTCTGATCCTCTTGTGCTTTTAGCATTGAAAGATGACAATAGGATGTATATAAATCCAAACCATGATAAATAATGATAGTAAGGCCTGTTTGATACAAATTGCCGGAAAATATTACGATCCCATCGTTACACGCCATTACCGGCATACCGCGCGGGGCGGCGATATCCAACCCGGAATGTTTTCCATTCTCAATGTTATTAATATAACGGGTGAAACCGAATTCGGTGGTAATTTTACCCTTTACCGGCCATATAAAAGGAGCCTTCCATAAGGGCAGTTTGGCTTTCAATAAGGCCTTTCGTCTAACCTCTTGAGTTTTCCTGCTATCTGACTCTTGATTAGCCGTGGTCATTATGGTTTTTCGCTTTGTTTCATTCATCGTTACCCGGCTCTCCGGAAATTTACGCCCGATAACTTGAATTTGATACAATGCGGTTACCGCTTTTTGATCCTTGGTAATTTCAATCCCCAGCGGGTACATATCGGGGGCCGTATAATACGAAGCGGCAATCAAACCATAAAATGTCTCTTCATTCCCTTCCGGCAACGTTTTTGAATCACCCATAAAAACAGCCCGTACTAGTGATTCATGCGGAGCTTTGATTTTAACTTGCAAAAAATCGCCGGGCCGGATTGTGGTCGTCGATATTACAATCTCCGGTTCCGCCGCCGTCACCCCGAATAGGGGAATCAATAGTAATAATCCCGCTAAAATAAAACTAAACCGCCCCCGGACTTTCATTTTTACCTCCTGCCGTTAATAATCGGATTTACTTATTAAATCGGCAGATCAGAGCGGTTTATTAGACTGTTTTTCAACCAAATCAACTGATAATTTAAATATAAACCGGTAAAACGTTGGAATCAAAAGGTTATTCGTCTTTCGCTTCCTGTGATGCCAATTTCTTCTTCAGTTTAACTCATCCAGGGTCAATGTAAAACTTGGCATAAAATTCTCGAGGAAGTATTGAACTTCCGGTAAACTAATATTGTCGAGCTCTTGTTTGATTTTAGCGCCGGCCCTCGAAAACTCCTGGTTACCGGCTTTCAATTCCTCCAAACATTTTATGTATGCGCTGATCTTATCGGCCGCCTTTACCAGCTTCCAATGCTCCCGGTCAGCCTCGGTTGAAAAAAGTAATGATTGGTAATCACCTTTCAACTCGGCCGGGATCATTTCAAAAAGCCGTTGGCTGGCATGGGTTTCGATCGCGCCGAAGGCTTTTTTGATTTCCTGATTGAAATACTTAATCGGTGTGGCCAGATCCCCGGTAATAACTTCACCGGCTTCGTGATAGACCGCTAAAGCCATTACCCGTTCCGCGTTTATTTCTCCACCATAAACCCGCTTCCGGATCAACGCCAGTCCATGGGCAATCATCGCCACCTGCAGACTGTGTTCCTGAATATTTTCCGGGTTGGTGTTCCGCATCAGCCCCCAGCGCCGGATAAACTTCATTCTGGCTAAATAGGCAAAAAAGTGACTCATTGAAGATACCTCCGGTAAAATTACCTGTCATGCAAAAACAAGATTACTGTAACTTTTTGCTTCTATTGAATTTAATACTCACGGATTCAAACCTAATGCATGTAACAACGGTTTATTCCATTGCCCGCGTTCATTGTTATATACGCCGAATCCGGAACAAAATTCCCAATATGTCCAGGAGAAACCCCTGATTTCAGCCTGTTTCCGCACATAAGCCGTCCAATTAGCCCTTGATGCGCTATCTCCTTTGCTGTAAGCGCCGAATTCCCCGAGCAATACCGGGATATTGGGATGATCCTCACTCCAATACCTTGCGATATCCAGTTCGTTTTGAATTTCTCTACAAGCCCATTCAACATTTTCCCCCGGCCATTTTATACCGGTCGGAAACACCGGCTGGACCCATTCCGCGCCTTGGTGAGTGAAACTCATCGGCGTATAAAAATGAAAGGTAGCCATCAGTTTGGTTTGATCCGCCGGAATTTGTAAATCATATAGCGATTGCGCGTTATTCCAGTTGACTCCTCCAATAATAATAGTATGTTTTGGAATAGTATCAATGGCCCGGATCACGGCAATTGCATCCGCCAAGATACTGTTCCATTTGTCCTTGGTCATGTTTCCGTTTGGTTCGTTCAACAGCTCGAAATATATACTCTCGGGCAGATCTTTATAATGGGCGGCAATCTGTTTCCATAATGCAATATAACGCGGTTTTTGGCCGTCCGGATCATCGATGATCTCTTGATAATGATGAATATTGATGATTATATTCAAATTTTGCGCCAGGGCCCATTTGATCACGGTATCGACCCGCCGGAAAAACGAATCCTCAATCGTGAACGGAGGTCCAACGGCGGCGTGGGCCGGCCAACGGATCGGAATCCGGACCGTGTCGAAACCCTTTTTTTTGATTAAGGCGAAATATTTCCGGTGAATCGTTTCGCCCCATTCGCCCTCATTCGGCGCCTCCAGCATATTTCCCATATTTACTCCCCGCCCGAGCGGCGCCGCCCGGCCGGTTTCCGGTCCGCTGTCGAACGATAACTTATTTTTTTTAGCATAACATATGGTGATTGATATAATAAAAAGCAAGATGAAACCAAGCATCGGAATCCAGATTTGTTTCATTGTCAATCCTCCATTTTGCATAAAATTTTGGCATAATTATTAAACTTAATCCCAAAAACTTCTTCAATTACTTGTTTAGTCGCTAAACCGAAGCCTTTGTAATAATGGTAGATCAAGTACCGAGATTTCATGAGGATAAAAAAGATTTGATCCATGAATTGTATCATGGATCATCTTTGGAGCTCTAACTTTTATAAAATCCATTTTCTTCAGATGGATATCCACATACTTAGCGACTGCGCTTTCAATCGTCTTCACCGTATTTTTCCACCTTTAATGAACCGTATTGTTAACTAAAGATTCAAATTCTTCAGCCATTTGTTTAATTCTCCCGTATTCCGATTGAGTAAATTTCGATCGAAACATATCTCTCACTTCATTAGTACAACTAATCATGGTATATTTTTCATATGAGGGGTTCAAAGTAGACAAAATCAAACTGGATTCAAGCCGGAACAGAACTCGCTCCAGTAAATCCGAAAAAGGAAATTTATTTCCTCTAAAAAACACAAAGTCTTTTAATAGATCGGGATACTTTGCTTTTAAACTCTGAATCGTTCCATGAATATCCTTGGGATCGGTGGAATCTGTTTGTTTTCCATTTCGCAAATCATTGCGCCGATCACATCATCCGGAGTCACTACCGTTTTTAATTCGCTAATCAATTCCTCATAGCGACTCACTGTATCTCCCCCCTCTTTTGAATTGTACTCTATATATTATTCGGGAAAAGCCAGAAAAAATTTCAGACTATTTAAGAACTTTAATTTATTTATTACCATGCGTTATTCCACGCTTGAAAGAATTTCTCCTGCATCAAATAAAGGATTTATAAAATACCCTTAAAAGAAGTAATATCACTTCAGTAATACCTTAAACATTTGCATCCTACCTCCCGAAATGTTACAATAATTAACGCGAACATTCATTCGAAACCAACTACGGAGAACCCGATGCCTAAAAAGCTGGAAAACAAACCGGAAATCAAGATCGGAGTCAAGGATCTCTTGGAAACCATCTTTAATCCCAAAGATCTCCAAAGCTCCTTTTTTCCCACCACCCGCGGCCAGGAAGGGGCCGAAGGGCACCACATCGTCACCGCCGGGCGTCCCAAAGGCTACCGTACCGAGGTCGCCGTTGAATTCCCTTACGACACCGCCGGATACCGGCTGATTGTCCGGGGCCGGATTGACGGTTTGCTGGAAACGGACTCGGGCGTCATCGTGGAGGAAATCAAGACTACCTATACTCCGGTGGCCGATCTTTTTCCGGGCCAATATCCGATTCATGAAGCACAATTGAAATTATATCTATACTTCCTAATGGTTCAAAATCCGGATAGTAATATCGCGGGAAAATTGACTTACTTGAATTTGGACGATCTGGCCGAACGCTCTTTTCCTTTGACTATTTCAAGCTCCGAAGGCGAGGAGTCCTTTCGCTCTCTAGCCGATTCTTATCTGGCCGCCCGGCAAAGCCATGATTCCTGGCGCCGGGTTCGCAACGATTCCATCGCCAAACTGTGGTTCCCGTTCACCGAACCCCGGCCCGGCCAGACCGAACTGATGGACATGGTTTCGTTAGCTATTGAACAAGAACGCGATCTCTTTGCCGAAGCGGCGACCGGGATCGGCAAAACCATCGCCGTGCTTTATCCATCCTTGAAATGCCTCGCCGCAAGCAGCCGGTTCAACCAGATCTTTTTTCTCACCGCCAAGACCGCCGGCAAGGAAATCCTGCGCAAGACCTAATCGAACATCATGCGCCAGGGGTTGCGGCTGCGGTCCGTTTTTATCGAGGCCAAGTCCCGTGTCTGCCTGACGGGCGAACTGAAATGCCATCCCTTGAATTGTATCCACGCCAGGGATTATTATGCCAAGGTCAAACAAATCATCCCGGAACTCCTGGAAAAGGAATTGATTACTCCGGAGTTGGTCAGCGAATATGCAAAAGAAAACCTGGTCTGCCCCTTCGAACTATCGCTGGATCTGGCCTTGCAAGCGGATTTAATCGTCGGCGACTACAATTACGTTTTCGACCCGGGGGTCTATCTCCGCCGCTTTTTTCTCGGTTCCGGCC
>JBJKPO010000223.1:0-3264 GCA_046706235.1 Bacillota bacterium
TTCAAGGGAAGGGCAGATTGAATTACGCAATGTTGTAAATCAAAAAGATCCCAGCACGGCCTGCCGTTTGACTGAAGGTCGGTAATCCGCCGGAAATCTTGTAAAAACTCGGTTCCCGGCAAAGGAGTAAAAATTGTAAACATTGGAGTAAATAAAGGATTATTTGACTTTTGCCGCTCGATAAAACGGGTTAACTCCGTAAAATGAGCTTTGGTATAACCGGGATGAACGATAAACCCGGCGGAAATTTCCAATTTCAGTTCCCGGGCGATATCCAGCGCCTGTTCGATTTGATCGCGATCCAAGCCTTTGTTATACTCTTTTAGTTCCATGGGCGAGATGGTTTCAATGCCCAAAAAAATCTTTTGCAGCCCGGTTTCGATCCATTTTTCCAATAACGGCCGGTAATTGATGATGGTATCCAACCGGCAGTAAGTATAGTAATGTTTAGTAATGCCGGAGTTTTGAATCGCAGCGGCTAATTTAACGGCGCGCCGGCTATCAATAAAAGGTTCATCGTCGGTTAGAAATACATACGGTTCTTTTATCAGGGACAGTTCCTCAATCACCCGGTCAATCGACCGGGTTAAATATTTACCCCCGGTGATTTTCCATAACGAACAAAATGAACACCGGTATGGACAACCCAGCGAGGTTCGCACCAGCGCAATCGGACCCAGTCCGTTGATGAAATAAGAATCCCGGTATTTGGAGGTTAATGAGCGTTCCGGGAATGGAAAATCGTCAAGATTCAATAATGGTTGCGCTCCACCATCAATAAAATTTCCACCGCTTCGCATTTCAATTCCTGGTATACTGACAAAAGAAACTTGCTGTTCGAGATTTTGCAGTAAATTACGAAGGGTAGTCCCGTTTTCGCCGCGGATGATGTAGTCAACTTCATTTTCCCAAAAATCCTCGGGCAAAAAATGGGCATGATGACCCCCGATTACCGTTTTACTATCCGGAAGAAGCTCCTTGGCCTTACGGCAAATTTCCAGCATGCGTGGGACATGCATTGTCATGCCGGTTACTCCGACGATATCCGGTTCAAACCCGGTTAAATTCTTTTCTAATCCGCCGGGTTCCAGCCGTAAATCCAGAATTCGCGCCTCATGGGAACCCTGTATTAACATCGCGGCTAAATATTCCAGAGCGATAGGCTCGGCTATCGCTCCGGTGTTTTTAGTATAAGCTAAATCCAACTTAGTTTCGGGATATACCAATAGTACTTTCATGATTTAAGCGCAACAGCTGCAACATGGGGTACATGTGCAACAACAGCAAGCATCTCCAGTGACGTTAACAGGACCTTGAGTCATATAACTTACCAAAGCTTCATTGGCGGAACGGATATCGTCGATGGTTAGTTTCAATCCGGTTTTTTTGTCAAAATCGTTTATGACATCATCAGTTGATTTACCGTGTTCCGTATCCGCAAAACCACGAAGATCAATCAGCATACTCAAAGTAGTTGTTTTCGCCGCCGGAGTCAGCAGGGCGGCTTCACCTTTTTTAAAAGGAAAATCCGCCAGTTTAGTAGCTAAAGCTATACCGGCCATATGTAATCCCTCCTTTCTGTTTATTTGTTTGTTAATTTATCTTTTGATTAACAAACTCGGTTTGGGATTCAATCTTCCGGTAGCCTTTTACCCAGGCCAATCATGTAAATAGTAGAATGGGATACTCCGTCGATACCGAGAAACTTATCGGTTTCCCGGTCAAAATAACCGCAGATATTCACATTGCCAAGTTTCATAGCCGTGGAGACCAGATTGATGTTTTGGGCGAAATGACCGGCTTCGAGGAAAACAAACCGGTAACCACGGGGACCGTATTTAAAGGTTTCACGGCGGAACAAACCGGTAATAAAAAACATTACCGCCGTATCATATGCCAGATTGCTTTGTACCGGCGTAAGCAAATCAGCTATTTCCGGTGAAAGATCTCCTTGTCTGATATATTCGACACAATTTTTCACCGGATTGTAATGATAAAGTCCCGGATCAAGCCCGGCGATCCATTTGCTGGAAAAATAAATTTCCAGCGGATAAAGCGCCCCGCCCGAGGGTATCGTGCGGAATGAATGCGGAAACTTGGTGCCCGTATTGTCGCGGGTGATTCCGTAACTATAAAACAGCAGCGCGGCCATACACTTCAAGTCCAGGGAACAAGGAGCCAATTTTCGCGCGGTAACCCGCCCAACAAGCGTTTCCGGCAAATTAAGATCAAACGGTTCAAAGGATTTAGGCAATGGAATGGATAAACAATCTTCATATTCCAATGCTTCCGGCATTCGTTGCATTTGCGCCGCGATATAATCATTGGGAGGGATGAAGTCATACTTACCTACTTTCGAGTTTTCATGAAACATTTCCCATACTTCATCCGTATCAGTGGGTGATAGATAAATATAATCATTTAGCGTTGCCATTGCAAGCCTCCCATCAAGGATAGGGGTGGGGATAAGGATTATCGCCTGTTTCCATCCGTATCCCAGGGTAACCGAGTTGTTGGGGAACGGACCAAAGACGTTTACCGCCGAGTGCACGGTACTTATAACCCATAAACAACGGATTAAATCCCGGAATCAAAGTATGCACCACCGATAGCCCCAATTCCCGGATATCCGGGGTAGTCAGATCGGCGACAACCACCCGATGATTGATGGCTTTAACCATCGAGCACAGGATCTCCAAATCCCGGTCCGGGTCTCCGGTGGCATAGTTTTTCAACTCATTAAAAGAGATGCGCTTTTTGGAAGCAAAGGCAAAGTCCGCATACCCTTTATTTTCATGGTTACACCAAAAACCGAGGTGCTCAACCTGGGTTTTAATATTTTCATGGTTCGGCGGCGCGGAAATAACCGGCGGCAAGGAGTTTTTAATCAGATTTGAATAACGGCGGGTGTGGGCTACTTCCTCCAGGCTTTTTTTAACCGCCAATTCCGGGTCTAAGGAGGAGGCCGCCGCGAATACAAGCGCCGCCGACCTTTCGTCTTCCGAGATCAATATCGAAATAACGCTGGGTACTTTCAAATCAGTGGTAATATCCAGGATGATAATTTTTGACCTGGTGCTTTCCAAGCGGGTGACCAGTTCATAATTCGGTTCACTCAAGGTCTCCAGCCGGATTTGCGGCGGGCTGAGCATGGCTTGCCAAAAAATCGTCAACGAGTCCCGTTCAATCACTTCACAAATCCCGGAACCCACTGCCTCGGCATAACTGCAATGGCAGGCAAGTCCGGTGGAAATCGGCTGAGTG
>JBJKPO010000224.1:0-4789 GCA_046706235.1 Bacillota bacterium
TTGAATCCCCATAGAAGATGGATTGTGCTGAAGCGGCTTCGTTCATCTAAGTTGTATCTGAAATTTGGATGAGTTATTCCAGTTTAAAGGGATTTTGTATGAATTTCAGATACAACACTAAGAGTTATATAAAACCCCCTGCCCGAAGAGGCCTCCCCTCCTTAGCCGCCAAAAACATTTATTATGGGTGATCAAATGAGTGTCCATATTATTATCGTATTAATATTTAATTTCATTATCGCTTTCATTGGAACTTTGGCTTATTCGGTTAGACTTGTTGGAGTTAGAACAGCAAAACTGTCGGAACATTTTTATCAACTTTGTTATTAATTCCAGCTTCATATATAATTGTGTATTTTGCACGTCTAATATGATAAAACGCACCATCCATAGCGAGACTGGGCAGGGGACTTCAACCGAATTAAGAACTTTCTGTAATAATTCATCGATATAGGTAATGAATAGCTGGTAATCAATATTAACAGATTACCAGCTAAATTTGAATTAACATTATAGAAAACTACCCTTGGCCTTTACACTTCACTCTTTACCCTTTACACTTTTTCATTACTCTTCTTCCATGATTTTATCATAAAAAGATACGTAATTATGGCGGTCTTCCCCATCGATGAATTCCATGGCGGCGCGGGGGTGAACATTAAGCTGGCCGGTAATCATGTAAGGAATGTCAAAGCCCCAGAACACTTTTTGTTTTAACGGCACAAGTTGTTCCTGGACGCATTTCAGCACCGGCCGCAAATGAAATTTGGGGTTTTTCAAAAAGCCCAGCAGCAATTCGAGCGGACAATTACCGGCGCCCCTTCCCAATCCGCCGATGGTGGCATCCAGATAACTAGCGCCCAGTATCAAAGCCTCAATCGTATTTGCATAAGCTAATTGCTGGTTATTATGAGTGTGAATTCCGATTTTTTTGCCGGCCGCCTGGGCATATTTCAGGTATTTGGTGGCTAAATATTGGATCTCTTCGGAATACAACGCCCCAAAACTATCAACCAGGTAAATCACATCCACCGGAGTCGCCGCCAATATTTCCAACGCTTCATCCAATTCCGCTTCCCGCACGATCGAAATCGCCATTAAATTCACCGTTGTTTCGTAACCTTTATCGTGAAAATCCTTGATCATATCCACCGCGGTCGGGATTTGATGAATATAAGTGGCCACCCGGATCATATCCAGGACGCTTTGATCTTTCGGCAACACATCCTCGTGGTAATCGGTGCGTTCGGCGTCGGCCATCACCGATAGTTTTAACGGCGTATCATTTTCGCCCACAATCTTTCGGATATCAGCTTCATCACAAAACTTCCACTTTCCGTATTCCTTGGGGGAGTATATCCGCTTGGAACCACGGTAGCCGAGCTCCATATAATCAACCCCAGCCGCCACACAAGTCTCATAAACCGTCCGAACAAAATCATCCTCAAATTTACAATTGTTAATCAAGCCCCCGTCCCGGATCGTGCAATCCAAAACCTTAATATCCGGCCGGTACGTTAACCAGGTGCCTTTCTTTTCCGACAATGCCAAAACCTCACTTTTAGCCATGCTGCCATCCTCCATTTTTAGTTTTTTAAATTACCTGCCCGTCCTGCATTTTCCTACCCAAAAATAATAATAATATTTTAATCGATAAATCAAAAAAAAACAAGTTAAATTTTCCTCTTGTGGTTTAAACCGAATTAGGATAGAATAAGATAAATTGGATTTAAAATGAATAACCTTCAGGGTCGGTCAAATTCCGAACCGGCGGTAATCGTAAAACACATATTATAGTATAATTACGATATATGTTGTTAAACGTAGCCCCGCGAGCTAATAACAGTTGACACTGTTATTTTGGCAGATTTGGTGTGATTCCAAAGCCGACAGTACAGTCTGGATAAAAGAGGGTTTTTGTTTTTTGCCTTTATTAAACCTGGAGGGACGTTACGGCGTCTCTTTTATTTTTTCAGGAAAGGATTTTTATGGACCAAGATCTGATTTTTATGAAACGTGCTCTTGAACTCAGTCGGCTGGGCGCCTCCCTTACCCATCCGAACCCGATGGTCGGAGCAGTGGTTGTTAAAAACAACCGCATTATCGGAGAGGGCTGGCACCACGGCCCGGGACTGCCTCACGCCGAAGTGGAGGCGCTCAACTCCTGCCGGGAAAATCCTGAAGGAGCTACGTTATATGTATCACTGGAACCATGCAATCACTGGGGTAAAACTCCCCCTTGCACCGATGCCGTTATTCGGGCCAAAATCGCCGCCGTTAAAATCGCAATTGAAGATTGCAATTGTCAGGTTACCGGTGGCGGAACCGAGAAACTGCGGGCAGCCGGCATTCGAGTGGATATTGGGCTATGCCGGGAGGAAGCGCTGGAGATCAACCGTGGTTTCTTTCATCATTGCCGAACCGGGCGACCCTGGGTGATCATGAAATCAGCCGCGAGTTTGGACGGTAAAATTGCGGTTCCCAGCGGAGAATCCCATTGGATTACCGGGGAACCGGCTCGCCGGATGGTTCATCAACTTCGTTCCCAGTCAGGCGCGGTACTGATCGGCAGTGGAACGTTAATCAATGACGATCCGGAGTTAACCAACCGCCTTTACGAACCAATAGTCCGGCAGCCGCTCAAAGTTTTACTGGATAGCGGATTAAAAATAAGCTTTGAAAACCGTATAATTAAAAACACTCCTGCCAATTTACTAGTTTTTTGTACGGAAAGAGCTCCATCAGCCAAAGTAAAACAACTGGAAGCTATCGGGGTTCGGGTCAACCGGCAATCTTCCGCCGATATGGCTAACCTGCCGGCTGTTTTGGACACTTTAGGGGCGCTTGGCATTCGCTCGGTAATGATTGAAGGGGGCTCTGAAATTTTCGCGGGGTTCCTCGGCGCGGACTTAATAAACGAGTATTACTTATTTTACGCGCCTTTCTTTATTGGCGGAACCGCCTCCAAAGGAGTCGTTGGCGGCGCCGGGATCGATACTTTACAAAATGCCCGCCGGTTGGTAATAAATAATATCGATCGCATCGGTGAAGACATTCTGATTCACGCTTACCGTAAGGAGTTGAGAACTTGTTTACCGGCCTAATCCGGGATGTCGGAACCGTGCTCGAAAAAAGAACGGAGTCCGGCTCCGCATCATTAAAAATTACCACCAATCTCATCCCTAAACTTAATTTAGGCGATAGTATCGCTGTAAACGGCGCTTGCTTAACTGTCGCCGCCTTGGATCCCGTCTGGTTTAAAGCCGATGTAATGCCGGAAACCATTAAAAGTACTACCCTGGAATATTTGCAGCCGGGCGATCGGATCAATTTGGAACCCGCTCTATGTTTAACTGATCGTTTGGGAGGCCATCTGGTAAGCGGCCATGTGGATGGGATCGGCCGGGTCGCTTCAATCCGCCCGGAGAACAACGCGGTGGTTATTTATATATCTATCCCGGAGGAACTGGAAAAATTCGTGGCTTTAAAAGGTTCGGTGGCGGTTAATGGAGTAAGTTTAACGATTCAAGAAGTGTCCGGCGCCAAGTTTATGGTGTCGTTAATTCCTCACACCATGCAGTCCACCAACTTTCAAGATTTACGACTACATGACCGGGTTAATATCGAAGTTGACATTATGGCCCGGTATGTGGCCAATCTGTTGGAACAAAAAACAAATTCGGGTTTAACCGTTGAGTTTTTAAAAGAACACGGCTTTTAAAAAGTCCGGTATTTCGACATTTGACTAAAAGGTGGAATTAATATGAATACCGTAGAAGAAGCAATTAAGGACATCAAAGTGGGAAAAATGGTAATCGTGGTCGATGATGAAAGCCGGGAAAACGAAGGAGATTTAGTCATGGCCGCGGAAAAGATAACTCCTGAGGCCGTTAACGTCATTGTGAAAAATGCCCGGGGTATATTATGCGTCGCCCTGACGCCGGAACGTGCCCGGGAGCTTGAAATACCGTTAATGGTTCCCAAAGGCACTGAACACATGGGTACCGCCTTTGGGGTAACCGTCGATCATAAAAGCGTTACCACCGGAATCTCCGCCCGTGAAAGGGCAGTCACCATTGGAGCGCTTGCCGGTAAAACCGCCAAACCCGAAGATTTTTTGCGTCCGGGGCACATCTCGCCCCTGATCGCCAAATCCGGTGGTGTGTTGGTCAGGGCCGGCCACACGGAAGCCTCGGTCGATCTGGCCCGGTTGGCGGGATTGGCGCCGGTCGGCGTAATCTGTGAAATCATGAATGAGGACGGTAGCATGGCCCGCCGGACCGACTTGGAAATAATCGCCCGGCAATACGGCTTTAAAATCCTAAGTGTGGCCGATCTGATATCTTACCGATATACGCAAGATTGCCTGGTCAAGCGGGAGGCGGAAACCATTCTCCCCAACCGGTACGGTATTTTTCGGATGATCGGGTACTCATCCTTTGACAATCAGGAAAGCGTGGCTTTGGTTTATGGCGATTTGGAAGGTAAAATACCACTGGTACGGGTTCATTCCGAATGTTTAACCGGCGATGCCTTCGGTTCCTATCGTTGCGATTGTGGCGAACAGCTCAATATGGCAATGGAAATGGTTGTGGCGGAAGGCGCCGGAGTTATCCTTTATTTGCCGCAAGAAGGCCGGGGTATTGGCTTGCTTAACAAATTAAAAGCATATCAACTTCAGGATCAGGGTTACGACACCGTCGAGGCCAATGAAAAATTAGGATTTAAAGCCGATCTCCGTGAATACGGCATTGGCGCTCAAATACTTCGGGACTTGGGGTTGACCAAA
>JBJKPO010000225.1:0-10215 GCA_046706235.1 Bacillota bacterium
CGGTAAGGGGAGCGCCTAGTATTACCGCGGGGTATAATCAGGCGATGCGAAATTCACAGGCCAAATATAAAGTTTATTTGCATCAGGATGTCCGCATCCTAAATCCGACTTTTATTCCGGAAGTACACTCTTTATTCGCCCGCAATCCCATATTGGGAATGCTGGGTGTATTAGGCGCAAAAAAGCTGCCGCCGAACGGGGTTTGGTGGGAAGCGGCCCAAACTTTCGGCAGAGTCTATTTTTACGACCAGATTTTGGAAGCGAAATTTCCGGTTCAGTCCGAATTTGAAACTGTACAATCAATCGACGGGATGATCATGATTACCCAGTATGATCTACCCTGGCGGGATAATCTCGGGGTAAACTGGCATTTTTACGACGCTTCCCAAAGCCTGGAATTCTTTAAAGCCGGGTACTCGGTGGGCGTTGTCCGCCAAACGCAGCCCTGGTGCTCTCACAATACACATACCCCCTTTATCCCGTGGCAAATCAACCAGCAGATTTTTATAAACGAGTACCGGAACTTTTTATCACAATGACAAAGGCGGTATTGATAAATGAGTATCGAAAACCAGATCATCAGTCAATTTCACCAGTTATATTACAATTCAAAAATCTGGATGAATACAACCTGGATGGGAACTCCGGTTCAAAAGTGCCCTTTGGATTTATGGATCTATCAAGAAATTATCCATGAAACCAGACCCGATCTGATTATTGAAACCGGTACCGCGGACGGTGGCGGGGCTCATTATTTGGCTTCATTATGTGATTTATTACAAAAAGGAAGAGTAATCTCCGTTGATATCATTGCCAATCCCGACCGGCCTCTCCATCCCCGGATTACTTATCTGACCGGCTCGTCAACGGCTCCGGAAATCCTGGCCGCCATCCGCAAAATGATTTTTCCGGGAACACGGGTAATGGTCGTCCTGGACTCGGATCACCACCTGGAACATGTTCTGGCCGAATTACGGTTATATAGTCCCCTGGTCACGCCCGGTTGTTATCTGGTGGTTGAAGATACCAATATCAACGGCCACCCGGTCTTTCCCGATTACGGACCCGGCCCGATGGAAGCTTTGAACCATTTCCTTTTCGAAAATCATCAGTTTATAATCGATTCGAACCGTGAAAAGCTATATCTGACTTTTTTTCCAAAAGGGTTTTTGCGGCGGATTTAACAGGACATATTAACTGGATTCGGAAGCAATTTAATATCGGTCACGGCTAAATTAAAAACGGCAAAAGCGTATGATTTTGCATAAAATAATTTGAAATAAAAAGCTATTTGCGAGAGATTTGAGTATATCGCCATTATTCAGGTGTAACAAATCTCCTTTCATTTTGATCCAATAAACCGGATTATTTATAATATTATTGTTAGCACTCACTAAAGACGAGTGCTAACAAGCTCGTTCCCGGGAAAACGAGACTGCTGTCAAAATTTGATTTTCCATCGAACAAACTATTTTATTAAGTGGAGGTCGATTTTTAATGGCGAATTTGATGTTATTTAACCCGTTTCGGGAGTTGGACCGGGTTCGTACTGAAATGAACCGCATCTTTAACGACAGTATCACACGGTATCCGGAGTTAGAGAATTCCATGAATAATTACGGTTTGGTTCCGGCGGTCGATATTTACGGCACCAATGAAGAACTGGTGGTATTTATTAATCTCCCCGGCGTCAATCCGCAAGATGTGGATGTTTCAGCCACCAGGGATACACTATCGATTAGCGGCGAACTTAAGCCGGCCAATCTTCCCGAAGGGGCGGCTTGTTTCCGCCAGGAAAGAGGCGCCGGACAGTTTAAGCGAGTATTTCAACTGCCATTTCCCATCCAGCAAGACAAAGTCGCCGCTTCCTTTAAAGACGGAGTGCTGAGGGTCGCCTTGCCGAAAGCGGAGGAAATCAAAGGACGTCAAATTAAAATTGATATTAAAAATTAATTTAATGAAACTATATTTTAACAGTTTTTTTCAGCTTACCTTTACTCCCGCCGCTCAAAACGTTAGCGCGCGGGAGTAATTAATTTCAATTGTTTTTGAATTACAGCCTGGTATAAGTTATAATGTAAATCAGGTTATATAATTATCCTTAAGAGGCATGATGGATCTTATTGGTCAATCACTTTACTTCAATTTCCCGATACCCGGTAATTAAAAATTTAGCAATCACCTCTTTTAAACAATTTTTTCGTACTACTGCATATATTTCAATTGGCGATCCGGCCATATCCCGAAAAATTTCATAAAATCCTTTTTCAGCCAACTCAAGCGGCCCGATTTCATCAATGAATACCGGTTCAAAATGATTATCCAGGGCATTCCGAAGAATATTCCGGCCAAAGTCCAATCCTTGCCTGGAAAAACTAAAAACGTCAAAACGGCATTCTTCATCCTCAAGGATCGATTTATCATTTGGAATAAATTGATTTGTATATGAAAAAAGCCTGCTTTCCCCGGTGGTTAAACGAACGATCTCCTGGCCGGCAAAACAGTTTCCCTGGTAAATCCGGCGGTTATAAAAACCGTCGCCTGTTTGGAGACGGTTATATACGCCGTAAAGATAAGTCGACTTGCCTTGATTGACCGCTCCGGTAATCAAATAAATCACCGGTCGAAGCCAAAGCCGGTAGTTTCTTGTTTACCGGCTTCAAAATACCGCGCCGCCCGCCGGTAATCTTCCATGGTATCAATGTCTAAAATAATTCCGGGATCCCCCACTTCAACAATATAATGACGGCGCGATATAATGAACTCGTGTAAACTGGCATATTTACCCGGTTCGTTTAATAAATCCCCGATCACTTTGGCCCGAAACAGTACCGGATGACCGGTAACTCCCTGACAGGATGGGATGATAATCTCTCCTTTATGCTTTAACAATTTCGAATATACCCTGCTTGAAACTAACGGATAATCGCCCGGAATGAAAAAGAACTCAAAGGCGCGCACCTGATCGAATCCCGTTAATACCGAAGAGTACATTCCGCTTGCATAGTTATGGTTCCATATCAGTTCTACCGCCGGATATTTAGATTCGGGCAATAATTCATGAAGGAGATGAATATTATCTCCGCCAATAACGAAAATCCGGGAACAGTATTGACTCATACCCAGGACGCACCGCTCGATAACGCTTAACCCCCCGATATCGAAGGCCATTTTCCAACCGCCGGCCCGGGACGAAAGACCGGCCGCGACAACCACGCCTTCAATCATAATGCTTAATTCCAATCTTTGCGTTTTAAAATCGCCATTGAATAAAACAAGCAATGATTAATATCCCCAGGGATAACGCGGGATGAGGGTAAAAAAACCGAGGTACAATGCGTTTTCTCGGGGATAATTTTATTATTCCGTAGATTAAAAGACTATTTATAATACTTTCGAATAATGCAAACCGGATAAACGGCTCAAATCCGCTAATCTGAGGGGTACTAGTAAATGAAGCCGGTAAAAAAAACAAATAGATACAAAATAAAACCCGCCATACTAAGCTTGCCGCCGTAATTTTCACCAAACCCGCCGGATGCTCAATTTTTGATGCCACGCCCAGTTTGTAAATGGCAAAAACAACCAATCCTTCAAGTAAAATCGAAACCGCCGGATTAATTACCAAATCGATTCGAACCGGTCCAAATAAATCAATCAACTTAATGGCGGCGGCAATCAACGCGGAAAAAACGACCGCAACGGGTTGTCCGGTTTGCCGGTAAGCGAGCCACATAAAACCGTATGCCAAGGGAAACCAGATTAACCAGCCGATTGGTAAAACACAAATATGCAGAAAATTACCAATAGTAGCTTCGGCGATTCCCCACAACGCACCCCAAAAGATAATACCGCTTAACTTTTTCATCTTAGGCCCTCCCCTAAAAAACATCGACAGGATATCCATATGCAACTCTATTAAAGTATATGACCATTGTGATTTTTTTCTAATATTATACAAAAACACCGGATAATTCTTTGAATTTTATACACCAAAAAACTCCAAAATAATAATAAAAATTATCGAAAACAAAGGTATTTATATGATAAAGGTGACTTTCCCACATCTTGGAAACTTCTATATCCCCTGTAAAGCTTTCCTCGCTGAATTAGGTTTTGAACCGGTGGTTCCCCCACCGACCTCGCAGCGGACTGTTACTTTGGGAACCAAAATTGCCCCGGAATTTGCTTGCTTTCCTTTGAAAGTCAATCTGGGAAATTATATTGAAGCAAGCGAAGCCGGCGCCGAGTTTATTTTTATGGCGGGCGGAATCGGCCCCTGCCGGTTTGGTTATTACGGTGAAGTTCAACGGGAAATTTTGAAAGACGCCGGTTTTAATATGAAGTTTTTGGTATTTGAAGCTCCTAAAACCCACCCCCGGGATTTATGGCACCAAATTAAACGGTTGGTGCCCCATTATACAATATCTAAATTAATGAAAGCACTGACTATTTTTTGGCAAAAAGCCCGCGCTATTGAAAAGTTCGAATGTCTGGCCAACAAAATCCGGCCGCTGGAACAACGGCTAGGAACTACCTCCCGGCTTCAAAACCGTTTTTACCAACTGATTGATAATGCCGCTTCGCTAAATAGCATCAAGATCGTTTTCGAAAATTCATGCGCCGAGTTAAATGGGATTGCCCTGAAACAAACTGCTTCTCCTCTTAAGATAGCTCTATTAGGCGAGATTTATATGGTTTTGGAACCGAAAGTTAATTTTCAAATTGAAAACCGGCTGGGAGAACTGGGGGTAGCAGTGAAGCGCACTATTTATCTGACCGACTGGCTCCTTGAACATCTTTATTTAAGTATTTTTAAACCGGATTGGCACCGGCGCTTATTGTTCTTAGCCAAGCCTTACCTCGGTAACTCCGTGGGCGGTCATGGTCTGGAGACGATTGCCCATGCGGTGGAAGCTGGAATCAACCGCTTTCACGGAGTTATCCAACTGGCTCCATTTACATGCATGCCGGAGATCGTCGCCATGCAGGCACTGCCGTCTGTTTCCAATGACTTGTCGATTCCGGTTCTCACGTTAATTATTGACGAACATTCGGCGGAAGCCGGCATCGAAACCAGAATTGAGGCCTTTGTCGATTTATTAAGTTATCGCAATCAAGAAAGAAGCGAAATTGGTTATCAGCTTCTTTCTTGATTTATTGATTATTGTATGTAACGTCTATATTTTATCGCATTGCTGAAGGTCATTTGTTGAATTGATAAATGGCGATGCGCCAAATTAAGGTTCGTTGAATATAAAAGCGTTGTGAAAAATACTAACATAACGCTTTTTTATTTATAACAAACAGTTCGGTTCCGGCCAGTTTTCCCATCATACCGGTGTTTATGATCTTCAGCGCAGGATGTTTTACCGCAAAGGCCATGAATATGGCCGCAAAACGTACATTCCGGTCCCCCGGTTTTTCCGTGATAACAATGTAAATGACATTCATTACAAGAAGTTTTTCCTTCATATTCGTGAGTATGGCACGGTATATCCGGTGCTGCCTTGGTAAATCCCTGCATTATATGGCGATGGCAATCTTTTTCCTCAGTATATATGCAAAACGGGTGAACATGATATGTCAGTTCCCTGCAACACTTTTTTCCCATTTTTTTCCCCTCCTTGCACTTTTAATATCAATTTATGTCCGGGATGGCAAAATGATTTAATCCAAATGAATATATTTCATTATCTTCCGCTGATGGCATAGATGAAACAAAATAATAATCCAGCAAATTTTTAGAAATCTTCGCCGGATTATATTGATAAAGCCGTCTGAGAACAACCTTTTAACAGCACAATATGCATTTTATATTATTTTTAAGCAACCGGTAATAAGATAATTATGTTAGTTGCAAAAAACAGGGTAATACTCACTGCGGTAATGGCAAGTGTGCTTGGATCGATATCATTCACTACCAACTGATTGGCGACCGATAAATTACCCTGCACAATCACGTTGGGTGGAAAGTCTCCGGAAATGGTTTCGGTAAATACAAACGGAACAGTGGTTGTCTGAGTATGCGTTAAACTGTCCACCCCTTGATAAACAACAGTTATTACCGCATCTCCGCTGACTTGAACTATGACCGAACCGGAACCGATAATTTCAAACATGACATTCTGTAAGCTCACACTTACCGAGTCGATGGCGACAGCTTCAATATCAAGGGTGATCGTAGCCGACAGACTCTGGTTAAAAGTGGTTGTATTACTTAAGACAATCAGTGTTCCCGGAGGCAACGGCGGCGTTAAAGCCGCGCAGCGTCTGGACAAAGCCGTTAATACGCTTCGAACGATCTGATTTTGAAAACGTTCTATGGAAGTACTAAATTCCCTGACACAAGGAAGACTGCAGATAACCGGAGCAGATACGGCATTCAGCGGGATGGTAATCGTTGATTTACTGCTGCCGCAATTATTAATAAGATTGTTTTGGCAATTACACGCCATTTTTTTCACCTCTATTTACTTAAATTTTTGAGCAGGATAACCCAATTCCGGGCAACTGATTCGGGACTATAAACCGTTTGAAGCAGTTTTCTTGCTTGTTGAAGCATGGCGGCGCGTTCGGAGTTGCAAAGAGCTTTTTTAATGGTTTCATACCACTCTTCGGAAGAATCCTTAACCAGCCAGCCGTTTTGAGTATTTAAGATTGAATCACGATAAGGCGCCGAATCGGAATATATGCCTAATGTTCCGGCGGCGGTAAAATCACGAAATTTGCTATTGCTCTTGGCTTCATTAAATGAAGTCCGGCGGAGCGGCGCTAATCCCAAACTCCAACGGCGGCCCGCCAGGAACTCCATAAAAGTTTCATAATCGGATTTGAAAGGCATTATGCATGCCGTTAGTTGCCGCCAGCCCGATGGATAACAACCAATGAATTCGAACACAACCTGGTCCTGGAATGATTCTTTAATTTTTAGCAATGCGGGAAATATAATTTCAATATCATTCCGATGATGCGGTGAACCAAAATAACCGATCCGGTAAGGAGATTCGATGGTTTTTACCGTTAGTTCACAAATTTTGGCGGTATAAGGCTGGTAAATCGCCGGATAACCCCTTTCATTCAAGCGTCTCGCTAATTCCGGAGATCCCGCCTTTATCAAATCCGCTTCCGCTAAAAACATTTTAATTATTTCCGGAAAATGGCTATTGCGGAACCTTACACCCCAGTTTTCATCCACCGGCGGATCGATCAAATCGTCATCAAGTTCATAAACGACTTTAATCCGCCTGACACGCGCCAAACGGATTATCGAAAGGGTGGAACCTTTAAAGCACCGATAAAGAACCAGCACGTTAATCCCTTCTATATCAGAAGGCTTTAAATAATATTCCGGAATAATACGCCATCCCAAAAACGGTCCGGATAATATCCGAAATGGTATTTCATAAATCATCCGGGTGGCGGGAGCGGCCTGTGACGCAACTATCAAGACCTGTTGTTTTATTCCGGCGGAGTAATCTACCGGTTTAATCGGATTGGGTTCGGAAATTTGAAGCATTTAATTATTAACTCCTATAAAACGGAAAGATTACGCTTTTTTAGCTATTTTATTATTATCATAAAGACTTTGTGATTGTTCCAAGATCATAAATAGCCCTATAAATAAATAAGGTCGCCGTTTTAGCGCGACCTCTGCGTTTTATCATAACCGGGAAAAGTTAAGTTTTCATTTAATTATAAGAATCGCCCCGTTTTCGCATATCGAGCCGTGAATAGCTTAACAGTTGGCCGCTTGGATCAAAAACGGCTTCGTATAAGCCAATCAAATCCATGGTATTTGGTATCCCTTCGCGTTCAATAAATTCAAGCTTCATCAACCAACCTTTTTCTTCCAGGGGACTTACTTCCACAACGGCTAATAATTTTAACCCGATAAGATTCGCCAATTTTTGGCTACCCATGGTAATCATTTCTTCAAAATTAAATTTTTTTAAATTTTTTGCCGTCTTCGATTGCTGTTCCTCACTCATAAATCATTCCTCCGTTAATCGAAATAATGATGCAAGGAGTTTAATCCGTTCCTCGTCCGTTTCACATGTTCTTTGATTTCTTTAATGTTCATCTGTAATAATTGTACCTTTCTCTGGAACTCAACCGTTTTTATAGCAATCTGTTCATTAACCCTTTGTTGCTGCTCGCTGATATGCATATTAATGGGATTTTCCCGGCGCCGGTTCCTGCAACATGAATTAATCTTTAAAATATTACTGCGCAACTGGGTATGATTATTTTTCATTGTTCACCTCCCATTCCAATTTTGATTTTATTTATATCGATATCTTTCTCCGTGATACGACGGGCTTCGTCCCAATCCTTCATCAAACCGTAATTAAGCATGGTCCGCATATTTGCCAAAGCCAAACGTAGATTTAAACCGATTAACGGCACATCGGCCACTGAAATAATTACATCCGCGGAAATATAGAGTCCTTTCTGGAGAGCATGATCAAGTAAATCCACTAATGCCGAATAATCGCGAACCGGTTCCATATCTACCTCCTGAAATCTTCTAAATCCGCAACAAAACTATACGCGGGCCATGGTCCCGTAAAAAACACCGTATAACGGCGGATTGTTTGAAGGCTTTCCAAAAAATCTCCAATTACTTCTACTTTATCCGGGTCCGCTAAAACCGCCAAATTAAGAATCATTTTTTGGTTATTGGAAACTTCCGGATCCGTTTTGTTTTCCTTATAATCAATAATCATTTGCCTGATTTGGTTAAGAATCTCATTCTTGATGTTTTTACATTCCACCTCAATTGCTTTCCTGATCTTTTGCGACAACTCGCTTTTAAAAAGAAAAGCGGTTCCCTTGCTCATGGAAGCAAGACGATTACTCAGTTCGGCAATTTCCGGATTTTCGGCGACGGCCTTCGCGGTAATCGTTTCAATGGAGTAATATATTTTAATTCCATACTCTGCCGTACCGCAAAGCCGTTCCAATAAAATCTTAATCGAATCATACCGTTCTTGGAGCCATTGTTTTAAAACATCATCCGGATTGACCGATGCCGGCCCGTCGATTATTATATCAAAACTCATCGGAATCACGGAACCGGCGCTCTTAAGAGCTTCTTCCACTACATTTTGATGCTGGCGCAACCAATTTCCCACTTGATCCCGATCATTCGATTGATAAGGCCGGGGTGAACAAGCGTGAACCAGGGCGCTGATATCACGATGGGAAACAATATAAACCGGATTGCCGTCGATGCCGGTAGTCTGGAAATCAATCGCCCCCAACACGATTCCATAGATGTAACGCCCGGATAATTCGGAATCGCCGGGAATCAATGCCGATTTTATTTCATTGTCCATTGATAAGCAATTCCTCCGGATTTACCAGTGAATTTAAAAATTCATCAATGACGGAGTCCAAGTTTTCCCGAATAGCATTTACCGATTCTTCCAGACCTTGCTCTTTTTTTATTTGATCAATCGTTTCGAAGATATCAAAGATACTTTGTCCCAATCTTTCCACACATTCAGGACTTAAACCCTCATTCATCCTGCGTATCGCTTGCAGTTTTAAAACTTCGGCAATAATTTCAACCAAGGCCACTACTAAGCCTAGCAATCCTTCTTTAAGTTTTTCCTCCTCGATTTTTATTGCCACTTGATTAATCCTCCTCCATTTTAATCGTGGAGGATAATTTGTTGCTCCAACCACACCACGGGCATCCCGAATTAAGTAAATCTTCTTTTAAAAGCCGCTTATTGCAACTCGGACAAGCTTCCAACTCACATTCAATTGTTCTCCACGAATTGGTATTAAAATTGGTGCCGGAAGGAAATTCCAATCCATACCGGGCGGCGGTTTCAAAAGAAGCGACGGCCGCCCTGATTTTAATCCCTAAAAGCTCGATTCCGGCAATTGAAACTGTAATATCGGCATTAATTACCAATCCTTTATTAAGGATCCGGTCGATTAAATCAACAAGTGTAACGCTATTACTCTTCGTCGGCGTCATAGCCATCCATATCACCTTCCGAATCGGCGGTTGCCAGCTTCATTCTTTCCCAGAGTTCTTTCGATTGTTGGGAATATTCTTCCCCTGAAATCGTTCCCCGTTCATAAGCAATCCGTAATTGAATCAAATTAGCTCTCAATTGGTCTGGATCCGAAATTTCCGCCAATACTTTATCTCTAATTTGCTCGATAACCCATATTGTGCCTTTCACGGGGGCGGTA
>JBJKPO010000226.1:0-3858 GCA_046706235.1 Bacillota bacterium
ACTTTATCCTCCCGCTTAGCACCCCACATTACTGTGACGCGCCGGGATTAGCTATCGGGCTTCTTGGCAATTACCCGCGCCGGACTTGCACCGGCTAGTGTGGTCCAGCTTCGCTGGACGCACCAAACAAAAAAGGTGAGATCATAATCTCACCCTAAAGAAATCAACTATTGGGCATTTATAAAACGTTGTATACTGCTTTAAATTAGGGTTTTTCACAACGCTTTTAAAGACTGGAATTATAATGAACAAAAATGTTGGCTTCGGCCAGACACGAAGCTAATAAAAACAACAATCCGTAAATAAAAATTTCGCGTTGTTCCGGCGTAAACCCAAACTGCGGGAACTTACGTAATTGTTTACAATCCCAGGTCATCCATGAAGAAGTTCCGATCCAGGCAAACTGATTGGTGGAAATTAATAACAACATATAAGAAAACCAATTCCATAAACCGAATCTGGCAAAAAGAATCAAACTGCCCGAAACCGGGTTCGCGCCGTACGGAAACGGAATCGCGTTGAGTCCAACCGCCGTGCCCCACAATATTGTATAGAAAATAAAATAAACCATGCTTAAACTCCAACGACCCACTTTAAATAAGTTCAATAGGAAGATGAAGATGAAAACGAATACCAAATGACTGACAAAATATTTCAACATTAATAACACTACATTAATTAAATTACCGACTTTTATCTTCCAGGAAAAAATATTCCACACCGATTTAAAGGTTTTATCGCCCCAGGGACCTAAAACACTCACAATATTACTCTTAAAAAATAACTTTTTTACGATAAATGAATTCCGTAATGATCCGGTCAGGTCTCTCTCAAACGACCGAAAAGCATCGTTTCCGCCAATAAAGGGAATGTTTTCCGCGAAACTCCAAAAGGCCCAAACCACTAAAAATAATAGTAAACCCAGAATCAAAAAACCGCCAATTCGAAAATACAAATCTTCATGAAACAATTGATTATAAATTTTTGAGCAGAAACCGATCTTTTGGGATTGATCCGGCGTGGATATCGGTTTCGTTAGATTTTGATTGTCTGCGACTGGCTTCAAAGCTCTCGTTCCTCCTCGTTTAAATAAATTAATTATAATTAAGTACTATTCGCCAATATTCCCTTTTTCCCTCCTGCTTCCACCAAAAAGACTGACAAACCTTTATTTAGAACAACTAAAAGTTTATTTCATTTTTTTCCTTGAACTGGATTCAATTGCTGGTATAATAATTTACCAATCCCGATTCCTTGTTTGGCAATTGCTTCCGCTATTGCATCCTGAAACATGCTTTGGTAGAAATCACCGCCAAATCCGGCCCCGAACATTTTAGTCTCTCCAGTCATTGCCTCCAGCATTTTTTTAACCATCATGGTTTCAAAGTCGGTGCAAGCCTGTTGTAATCTTTTGGAAGCAGGGTCCAAAACCGTCTTGGAATTTAGATTTGACTGAACCCCAATACTGTTAACCATTTGCCTCATCTCCAACTAAATTCGTTTACATAAACTCCAAATCACCATATAATGCTCCGGCCTTCTTGATTGCTACTACAATCGCGACAATATCTTGAGAGGTTGTTCCTACCGCGTTAAGTGCTCTAACAATTGTACCAATGTCTGTTCCTTCCGGTAATTCAACTAAACTGCCGTTTTCTTCAGTTACCTGAACTTGATTTTGTTGGGTAGTAACGGTCGTTCCACCGGTAAAAGGCTCCGGCTGTGAAACTTGCGAAGCGGTATTTACTTTGACGGTAATATTTCCATGAGTTACAGCGACTTTCGCGATCTTAACCATCTCTCCGATAACAATGGTACCAGTCCGCTCATTAATAACGACTTTGGCGATCCCGTCCAGTGAAACCGGAAGGGTTTCAATCTCGGCGATAAAGCTAATCGGATCGGTCAATTTTTCACGGGGAATAAGTACTTCGACCAATCCCATATCCACCGCGCGTGCTACTCCTTTGGCGATATTATCATTGATAGTATTGGCCAAACGGGACGCCGTGGTAAAATCGGGATTATTTAATGCCCAACGTAATTTTCCATTGGTATCGAGATGAACCGGTACTTCATTTTCAACTAACGCTCCCAGCGGAACGGAGCCAACGGTGGTAATATTTTTTTGCACGGTTGTTCTTCTGGTTCCCGCATTATAGCCGCCAACAAAAACGGCCCCCTGGGCCACCGCATAGACTTTACCATCGGCACCGGCCAATGGTGTTTGTAGTAAAATACCTCCCTGCAAACTTTTGGCATCTCCAAACGAGGCTACTTGAACATCCAATTTATCGCCATTATGCAAATAAGGCGGTAGATTTGCCGTTACCATAACCGCGGCCATATTTTTAGGCCGCAAGTCCGCGATTTGGATGTTATAACCTAATTTATACAAAGCATTGCTAACCATTTGGATATTTGACTTATTTGTATCGCCTGTACCACTCAAACCTACCACCAGACCCATTCCGGTTAACTGGTTATTACGAACTCCTTGAAGTCTGGCGATATCCTTTATTCGGGTAATCGTCCCTTCCCCATTAATTATTCCACTAAGCCCGGCCAGGTTAAATAGTGAAATTACCAGGAGCATCACTATGATTTTTTTTATCATGAATCTCACCCCATCCACCGACTTATATAATTAGTCTTACTTATGCCATCCTATCTAAAATAACCAATGAAAAATTTTCGTCAATATACCCGGTTCCTGTGTTTCACTAACTGTGCCTTTTCCCTGAAATTCGATTACCGCGTTGGCGATCCGGTTGGAATAAACGGAATTATCGCTTGATATATCTTCGGGTTTAACATTGCCGGAAATTATAATAACTTGTTCCTCTTTATTAACCCGGATGACCTGTCTGCCTTCCAAAGCCAGGGCGCCGTTGGGATATATATCCTTAACCTGAACCGAAATCGTGGCTTTTAAAGTACCACCTCTGGTGGTAGCGCCTTTACCGTTGGAACTGGAATCCCAGTTGCCGCCGAATGAAGGTAGAATTTGTTGTAAAACACCGGAAGAAGCACCGGTCGATATATTGCCTTTTTCACTATTATTGGTTTGTGCCTGTTGGGAAGCACTGGCCTGTTCCATAATCAAGATTGTTATCAAATCTCCAATTTCAAAATTTCGTTGTTTGGCGCTAAATAATGAATTACTCCGGTCCGACCACAATGAGTCGCCCATTACTAATGCGCTTAATCCAAAAAAAAGTAAAAATACCATGATGACTATAAAAATTATCCGTTTCATCGGAACGTCACCTCCACCATTTCTTCTCCAATAACCCTGGCCCGAAATATTTTTTTACTGGTTTGATTGACAACCTGGATTTCATCACCCAACCAACCATCATTTTTGGCAATTCCGGTAATTTGTACCTCAATAGTTTCCCCTTTGACAATTACCTGAACCTCATGACCTTTATGTACCAATGGAACAGCTTGGAAAAAATCGGTTCGAAGAATTTCACCCCGCCTAATCAATTTGGTAGCCCTGATTTTAGCCGGGATATCACCCACTAACTCCCTGCCGTTTAACAATTCCTTCTCAATGACCTCAAAATCCGTATTTCGGAGTTTCGCATGACGGGATATATCCTTGGTTGCCCGATTAAGTAAACCTGTTTCCCGGACTTTACCTCTAATATTAAAAACCCGGTTTTTAGTTCCTCCGCCGGATAAAACCACTTTAAATAATACGGTTCCGATTTCCGGCATATCGCCGATGACCGAGGCATCCAAATGCCACTCCTCATTCTTGTTGATCCAGATTTCACCCGGTAAGTTATAGATTTCAATCCTTTTTTGGATAATACCCGTTTTTTTCAGGGGCAACAAGCCGTTAATTTA
>JBJKPO010000227.1:0-5588 GCA_046706235.1 Bacillota bacterium
TTGATATACTTCCCATTCAATGGTTTTTGCCTCTATGAAACGGCTATAAATGTGCTCCCCCAAGGTTTCAAGACAGATTGGATCCTTTTCCATTTCAAGCAGAGCTTCATATAATGAAACAGGTAGCTTGGAGATATTAGCCAAGGACCGCTCCACGGGAGACATCGCGTAAACATTTTTTTGGATTGGTTCCCCGGGATTAGTTTTATTATTGATTCCATCCAGCCCGGCTTTAATTAATAAACTAAAAGCAAGATAAGGGTTACAACATGGGTCGGGATTTCGAATCTCAATCCGAGTTGCGGCCTCACGGACCGCGGGTACACGAATCAAGGCGCTTCGATTTGAAACCGACCAGGATTGATAAACCGGCGCTTCATAACCGGGAATTAGCCGTTTATATGAGTTAATAAGTGGATTAGTAATAGCGGTAATTCCTTTAATATGTTTTAAAACACCGCCAATAAAGTATTGAGCGGTCTGGCTTATTTGGTTTTTCGCCGCCGGATCGTAAAAGATGTTATGATCATCTTTAAACAAAGATAAATGAACATGCATTCCGGAACCATTGATTCCAAAAATCGGCTTGGGCATAAAGGTGGCATGTAGATTATTTCGTTGGGCAATCACTCTGGTTACAAATTTAAGCGTAGTAACCCGGTCAGCGGTACTTAAGGGATCGGAATATTTAAAATCAATTTCGTGTTGTCCCGGCGATACTTCATGATGTGAAGCTTCAATCTCAAACCCCATTTGTTCTAAAGTTAACACAATTTCGCGACGGGCATTTTCGCCTAGGTCGTTGGGAGATGTATCGAAATAGCCACCTTTGTCATGAGTTACAACGGAAGGAGTTCCATCATCGGTTGCTTTGAAAAGGAAAAACTCGCATTCCGGACCAATATTTACATGAAATCCATATCCTTCCGCTTCTTTAATCACTTTTTTTAAAATATAACGGGGGTCTCCTTCAAATGGTTTTTGATCAGGAGTATAGACGTCACAAATTATTCGGGCGACCGCTCCTTCATGGGGCCGCCATGGAAACGTTGAAAATGTATTAAAATCCGGTTTTAAAATCATATCGGATTCTTCAACCCTGGTAAAACCCTCAATGGATGAACCGTCAAACATAGTCTCGCCATTTAAAGCGCTTTCCAACTGACTATGGGGAATCGCTATGTTCTTAATGGCGCCCAGTATATCGATAAATTGGAGCCGGATAAAACGGATATCAAGTTTTTTACAACTTTCAATGATTTGTTCTTTGGTCATTCGGATCACCTGATTATAAATCATATTTAGTAATTTAAAGCCTTTTAAACCCTATTTTCGTTTCGATTCCAACCATTTAGTCAACGCTTCCTGGTTATTTACCGGATAAAGGGAAGTCAATTTTGGAAAAGAAAGATGTTGCGCGGTAACCCGCGGTTCGTTTGGTGAAGGAGGCGCAACGGGGGATTTATTCCCCTCTTCAGGTTTATTCCCGGCAAAAATAGCTTTAATCCCATCGAGATTTAAGCCTTTTTCCAATAAACTTTTAATCATTAAAAGGTTTTCAACATCGGATGGCGTATAAAGACGTTGATTACCTTTGGAACGGGTAGGTTTAATTAAACCATGAGACTCGTAGTAACGAATCTGGCGCGCGGTTAAATTAGTCATATTCATTACGGCGCTAATCGGATAAATCGAATCACTATTAGCCAAATAGATCACCTTATTCCTTATCCTTTTTTAGTATACGAAAATGTTAAGAAGTTGTCAACAAATATCCACAAATTGGAAGGAACCAAAATTGGGAAAAAAACATAATGTAGTGATTCAAACAAAAGCGGAAAAGGTATTGGCCCGTGCTTTGCAACGAAAAAATATAATCTGTAAAAAAAATTATTATATTCAGGGTTTTGAAATCGACCTGTGGTTTCCCGATTATAAGCTAGCGGTTGAAGTAGATGGATACACTCATTTAAGCGAAGAACAGCAACAACGGGACTACCATAAAGAACAGGTTTTACTAGACCGGGGAATATTGTTGATCCGGTTTAACAATCAGCAAATCCGGGAAAATTTATCGCAATGCATTCAGGAAATCGAATCCGTTATAGCTAGAATTAACTCCGTAAAAAAAGATGATCCAATAAATTACGATTGGAAAGATACTTTAAAAAACCTAAACATTCCAAGGACAAATTCTACCAAACAATCAATTAACAGCATTGAGGATTACTTTTTAAACATGGATAAAAAACCGCCATAAGTTTTTCGCGTCTCCAATTATAATTGATTTCGAGTCCCGCAATTATCAGCATGGAAACAGGTTCAGGCTGGGTTTCATTTTGGTAATGACTAATTTTTAATAAATTTTTTGAGGACGGATACGGATCCTCCAATCGGAAACATACCGGTTGAATCATTGAATTTAACATGGAAATTTGAAATTGTGTTTGTAATTTCACATATAACTTTCGAACTTTTTTTATGTAATTAATTGTTTCCGATATCCGCGGTATTCTTCTCAAACGCGCCACTCTGGTTGGTCCGGCGTTATAGGCTGCCAGCGTTAGATCGGTATCATGAAACATTCGACGCAAATCTTTTAAATATCTGGTTCCTGCGAAAATATTCTCTTGGATATCGAATGGATCCTTGATATGCATAATCTGAACCACACAAGAGGTTAATTGCATTAATCCCCTGGCGGCGCAAGGTGAAACGGCTTTCGGCGCAAAGGAAGATTCAGCGGCAATTACTGCTGAAATAAAAAGTGGATCAAACTCAGTCAAGTTCGCTTCCATAATAACGGTTTGACAAATTATTGTTTTTTGATTGATTGATAAATTGGGATTAAAACCATCGATGGCCCCTCCAATTAATCGCGCGGTAACTTCAGTTGGTGTTTCAATATAAAGAATGTTTGAATTACTTGATGCATTGGTATGTATAGTAAAAATGAAAAGTATAGCAACGGAAATCGCGATTATAATCAATCCGATAGTTATAAAACAGCGTTTAAACATCAAAAAATCCTCCTTCTAAAACACGGTGTTGGTTATGATCATAGATAAGTATGGGCTGAAAAATAAAATATTATACGTAATGTAGAGTGGAGATAGGAGTGTTAGAAGACTAGATTTTGGATGTTCAAATAAATTATTTAAAATTTCCCAGAAAAAAGTAGAGTTTGCGAGACTGTAAACCCTACCTGCCCAAAATAGCCGAAATTATATTATTAAATCATTTTTCGTGAGGAGGAAACCAACGTAGTTTAGGGAACCGTGCCGCTCCGACTTCATCAACTCTGGAGACGGGGGTATGATGGGGGGCGGTTAATAATATTTCCGGGGATTTTAATGCATCCTTGGATATTTGAGCCATAATCGCCGCGAAGTTATCTAAAGTAGTTCGATTTTCGGTTTCAGTCGGTTCGATCATCATTGCTTCCGGAATAATTAAAGGAAAATAAATGGTGGGCGGATGAATACCGTAATCAAGAAGCCGTTTGGCAATATCCAAGGCATTGATATGATTGGGAAAATCAGCGGCCGATAAAACAAATTCATGCATGCAACGATTTTCGAAGGCAATTTTATAATTATTTTGAAGATATGTCCGAAGATAATTAGCGTTTAAAACAGCGTCTCGGCTTACCTGAGCCAGCCCGCAACCTCCAAGAGCCTTGATATAGGCCAAAGCCTTGACTAAAACGATAAAGTTTCCATAAAAAGAAGATAAATTTCCGATACTTTTAGGTTGATTATAGTTCCAGTACAATCCGGTATTATTTTCATTAAGAACCGGCACCGGTAAAAAATCCGCTAAAAAATCCTTAACTCCAACCGGCCCGGAACCCGGGCCACCTCCACCATGAGGAGCTCCAAAAGTTTTGTGAAGATTTAAATGAACCAGGTCAAATCCCATATCTCCGGGACGCACAAGGCCCATAACGGCGTTCAGATTTGCGCCGTCATAATATAACAACCCGCCACAACCGTGGACTAATGACTCAATCTCGGTGATCTTCGATTCAAATAAGCCGATGGTGTTGGGGTTGGTTAGCATTAGCGCGGCAACGTCTTTTCCAAGTAAAGTTTTCAAGTGATCGAGATCGACAAGACCTTCGGAATTACATTTTACCGGAACAACCTCAAATCCGGCCATTGCGGCACTGGCCGGGTTGGTGCCGTGAGCTGAAGTAGGAATCAAAATTTTAGTACGAATTGCGCCTTTATCCCGGAAATAGGCTTGAATAATTAATAGCGCAGTTAATTCACCGTGTGCTCCCGCTGCCGGTTGTAAAGTAAAATAGTCCATACCGGCAATTTCGGCCAGATATTGTTCCAACTGTTGAATCACCAACAGCGAACCCTGACAAATTTCGGGAGGTGTTAATGGGTGAATTTTTATGAATTCAGGGATTTTAGCGATATCTTCATTGATTTTAGGGTTGTATTTCATGGTACAGGAACCTAACGGGTAAAAATTAGTATCAACTCCGTAGTTTTTGGTTGACAAGTGGGTGTAATGCCGGACAATATCGAGTTCAGTGAGTTCCGGGAATTTCAATTCGTTTTTCCGGGTAAGATTGCGTTTATTTATTTCGGTGGCCGGGTGTTCCGGGACCGAAGAGGACGGTAAGATCCAGGCGCGTTTTCCGGAAACTGATTTTTCAAAAATAAGTTGTGGTTCGTTCATAATAAGCACCCCATTTCAGCACTGAAATAATCCAATTCTTCCTGGGAAAAAATTTCAGTAGCACAGATTAACAGCGAATTTGGAACTCGCGGATGAGTCATGCTCAAATCAAAACCCGCTATAATACCTTTTTTCAATAGTTGTTGGATATAATAGTCCGCCGGTTTTGGGGTTTGAATAACGAATTCCATAAAAAAAGGACTGTTATGAAGACGTTTGAACCCGATTTGATACAATTTTTCAAATAAGTAATGCGAATTATCATACATACGCTGAGCAATCTCTTTCAAACCCCGTGGACCGGTGATTGAAAGATAAATGGCCGCCCGAAGCGCGCACAATGTTTGATTGGAACAGATATTGGAAGTGGCTTTTTCACGGCGAATATGTTGTTCCCGGGTTTGTAGAGTCAATACAAAGGCCCGGTTCCCTTGACGATCGACTGTTTCCCCGACCAAACGCCCGGGAATTTTACGCATAAAGCGCTCCGAAACCGCCATTAAACCGAGACAAGGTCCTCCAAAAGCGACCGGTAGGCCTAGAGGTTGTCCTTCTCCGACCACAATTTCGGCGCCCTGGTATCCTGGCGCCTCCAGTATTCCTAATGTTAAGGGATGAACATAGCAGATCGACACCGCGTTGCTTTGTTTAATAATATCCATAATTTGGGGCACATCTTCGATTAGACCGAAGAAATTGGGGTTTTGAATTATGACCGCGGCGGCTCCCAATTTCAATTGAGTTGAAAGTTGTTCGAGGTCAATCAAGCCCCCGGTTTCGGGGAGGGCAACCAACTCGATCCCTAAGTTCCGGGTATAGGCGCCAACGACTTTAGCGGCGAAAGGATGGATAGTACCCGGGATTAAGACGCGTTTGTTTTTAGTTTCCCTTAC
>JBJKPO010000228.1:0-5852 GCA_046706235.1 Bacillota bacterium
TCCTTGGTTTGATCCATAGTGCCGCTATTTATTTCACTCATGGCCATGGCAACGGTTTCCGATGTTTTAGCCGACTGAATTGCATTTTCTTCCATGGAAGTCGCTTGTTCCTTGGTCAAACTGGCGATGGCTTTCGCGTCCACAACTAGTTGACTTATCCGGCCAAGCATGTGATTAAAGCTTTCCCCGAGAAAAACAAATTCATCGTGACTTGCAACATTAACCCTGGTGGATAAATCCCCATCCTCGGCAAGCTTCATCGCATTCGCAATCCGGGTAATCGGATTTGAAATATTGCCGGAAAAATACCATGAAATCCAAACCGCAAATACCGCAAAAACCAATGCAATCAATAACGCCGCCCATCCTACATTCCTCGCCTCCCGGAATATGGCGCGGGTCGGAGCGGCGTTAAGCAAATACCAACCTCTTTTTTGTATAGCCATGTAATTGATTAGGACCTCTTGGGAACCTATTTTTCCAATGAAATCATCCTCCGAGGCGCTATGTTCCTTTAATGCCCGATGCATCGTTTCCGATTTCCCAATGATATAAAATACATTTTCCCCGATATATTCAGTAAACGGAGTAATCAAAATTTTCCCATTGCCGTCAATCACCATATAATAATTATCATTGGTCATACCCGGTTGATAATTAGGATTGATGCTCCGGTTTATACCGGCTTTATCGATAATTACCATTAAAATACCCGTATTTTCTTGGGTTTCTAAATCACGAATAACCCGGCCGACTATGAAATCTCTCGACTTTTCATTTATGGAATCGGTTGTATCCCAAACAGCAACACCTTGGGCTTTTACAATCGAATGATAAACCGGCGAACGTTTTAATTGTTCCGCGGTAAAAAATAACTGCCGCTGGTTACCCGTATCAATAATTGATTTATTGTCGTTACCATAAAAATAAATATCTTTAATAATACTATCCGCGATGCAAAAACGTTGTAAATAACTAATCAACTTTTGTTGGTGTTCCGCATAAACGGCGGCATCTTTGGAAGTAACCAATTGGGTAATAATCTGGTTGATTTCCCGATCATTAATTAACTGAAGACTGATGTTTTCGTAATTATTAATTCTTTGTTTGAGGTTTTCCGAAGTTTGCCACATTCCTTGCAAAGAATACTGCTTGATTTTGGCGCGAATAGCACCGGTAAAACTAATATACGAAAAATACCCAATCATTATAATTGGAATGAGCGAAACAAGCAAGAAGAATCCGACTAATTTGTAACGGACCGGTATAGTGGCGGCCATAATCGAACTTATTCTGGATTTAACAAATCCAGTAATACGATCGATAAGTTTCCGGTACAGTCTTCCCAATAAATTTACCGGTAACTTTATTAGATCATTTATAAATTTAAAAATAATTTTCACGGTTGGATCGCTCCTTATTTATATCCCGCCCGGCTTAACATTAATGGCTTTTCTTATAAACGCGTTGTTAAATTGTTTATTCCTTGTATATATCGGTAAAACTATGCGAATAGTTTAATTTATTCTTGGTTTATCCTTTCCAGGGCGGCTTGCGCCGCGGAAGCCGCATCCGGAGCGTAAATATCCGCGCCGATCGAACGGGCGAAACTATCCGTAAGCGGCGCTCCACCAACCATCACAATAACCCGCTCCCTTTGTCCCTCTTTTTCCAGTTCCTTAATCACCTTTTCCATATTCACCATGGTTGTGGTTAGCAAAGCCGACATCGCTAAAATCCGCGGTTTTGTCTCTTTTATTTTAGTAATAAATTTCTCCGGGGATACATCGACGCCCATATCGATTACTTCAAACCCCGCCCCTTGAAACATTATTTTTACCAGGTTCTTCCCAATATCGTGTAAATCTCCTTGAACTGTTCCCAAAACGACCTTTCCGACCGGTTGAATATCCACTCCGATCAAATGCGGTTTCAATGTCTCCATGCCGGCGTTCATGGCCCGGGCGGCAATCAAAACGTCGGGGACATACACTTCGTTATTCTTAAATTTATCTCCAATCACCGCCATCCCAGCCAGTAACCCCCGCGACAAAATGTCTTTGGGACCGATTCCTTCCTGTAACGCTTTTTCAACAAGTTCCTGGACATTTTTGGCCCGGCCTTGCTGCAATAGTTCTGAGATTTGCTCTAAAACCGGCATTGCATTACCCTCCCATTACAAGGTTTCAACTAATTTCGCGATAATTTTATTGCTGATCGGTATCCCTTTATAAGTCAACCGGAGATTGCCGTCGTTATTTTCGATTAAATTTGTTTCCATTAACAGCTCCAGGTTTTCTTTAGTCCGGGTTATTAAATCGATCCCGTATTTATCATGAAAATGGCGCAGATTGATACCTTTGCGAAGCCTTAAGCCCAGCATTACCGCCTCGACGGCGGCTGTATGATTATCGATACTCTCTCGTTTGTCAACTACCGGTATCCCCTTTTTTAAATTTCCAATATATACATCGGGGTCTTTCACATTCACCCAGCGCCGGCCCAAACGGGTGGAGGTCGCCCCCGCCCCGAATCCCAAGTAATCATGTCCCGTCCAATATACCAGGTTATGTACCGAATTGTACCCGGGTTTAGCATAATTGGAAATTTCATATTGTTCATAGCCGCGTTCCTGGAGATAAACCATGGTAAACTCCATCATTTCGACAATCTCTTCTTCACTGGGCAGATGAATTTCCTGTTTTGCAACCTGCCGGTACATAATAGTTCCGGGTTCCAATTGCAGACAATAAGCTGAAATATGTTCCGGGTCCAATTTAGTGACCGCTAGAAGCGTATTTTGCCATTGCTCCAATTTCTGTCCCGGCAAGCCGAATATTAAATCAACCCCGATATTTTGAAAACCGGTTTCCCGCGCTAATTCAAAAATATTAAAAAAATCTTGCGCGGAATGAATCCGTCCGATTTTCCGCAATAAATCGTTCTGAACTGATTGCAACCCAATGCTTAACCGGTTAAAACCCGCTTCCTGTAAATTAATTAAACCATCGATATCAATAGTCCCGGGGTTTATTTCAACTGTAATCTCCGCTTTCCCCGGAACCAAAAAATGAGTGGTCACAAATCTCAAAATTTCAATCAAGGATCCCGCCGGGAAATAACTAGGCGTGCCTCCGCCGAAATAAATCGATTTAATAAACATGGAAGGTTGCGGTAAGTAAAATTGAATCTCGGATATTAACGCCTTGATATAATCCGGCATCAAATGTTCAAGACCATCCCGGGAATTAAAATCAAAATAATAACACTTCCGCTTGCAAAAAGGAAAATGAACATACAGGGATAATTCTTTATTCAACTATAACCACATCCGTTAACTTGCCGAATATTAAGTTTTCGTTCCGAAAACTTTTGCGAAAACTTTTATGTCCTGAAACTTTTATCAAAAAAGAACTTCCTAAGTTAGAATCGGACAGTAAGGCAATTCCCTTTAACTTTTTTAGGTTATGGTTGACGATTTTTAACGAATACGTTATTGTTATTATTAGAGTTGTGATTAACCCAATTTTACAATATCATAACTCTTTGAAAAAGTGGTGTCCCAAAGCTATATCCGGGTTTTTCACACCACTTTTATTAAGGCATGAAAAATGGGGATGAATTAAAAATGGCTTTTTGCCTGGGTTCAAGAATTATCGCCAACCGGCCCTTAACCGATTATTTAAAAGAAGCGGTCCTTTATTTCAATGTTATTGAATTACAGGCCGATCCCCGTTATTTCTCACCAAATTATACCCTAACCGTAAATGAGAAAAAAATCATTCGTATTTACCAGGAACGTTATGGGTTTCAACTGACGCTACATGCCCCGTTTGAACATATCCGGCTGGGGGCCGTCGATTTCGATGAACGTCAATTGGCAATCAATATTATCTTAAATACCATCCGGACCGCCGCCGATTTAAATATCAGTCTGATCACATTTCATCCCTGCTCCGTCGAACCCGGCAAACCTGATATTTATCACGAAAATTGCTTACTGGAAGAAGGCAGTCTCTCGATTTTGTTAACGGAAGCCAAAAAATCCGGTGTAACCCTGCTTATGGAAAATATGCCGTCCACTCCCGAATTTCATCCTAAAACCTGCGACGGCTCAAGATTTCAAGAACTGCTCTGGCTGTTCACCGGGCCTGAATTTGGTTTAACCATCGATATCGGACATGCCTTGCAAGCTAATGTTTCCATTGAATCTCTGCTAAAAATGGAACGTATCCGTCATTTCCATTTTCATGAAAATGAGCTGCAGCTTGATAAGCATTCCCCGATTAAGTCAAACCTTGGCCAGTGGGAAAAAATGGTAAAAAATATCGCTAAAAAATTCCCCCATACGGCTGCAATAATGGAAATGAATACGCTTGAGGAGCAAATCGAGAGTTTACATCAAATAAACCGATTTTTAGGCCGCCCGCCCGTGAAACTCAACCAAAAACCAATCCCCCCGGTACTCCTCGACTAATCTTTAATCTTTAATCTTAAATCTATAATTCTGTATCTAAATCAATCCTCGATCTTTAAGACCGCTAAAAACGCCTCCTGGGGTACTTCCACGGTCCCCAGTTGTTTCATTCGCTTTTTGCCTTCCTTTTGCTTTTCCAACAATTTACGTTTACGGGTAATATCGCCGCCGTAACTTTTCGCCAGGACATCCTTGCGTAATGCCTTGACGGTTTCCCTGGCAATTACTTTAGTTCCGACCGCCGCTTGAATCGGCACCTCGAAGAGTTGGCGGGGAATGATTTCCCTCAATTTTTCAGTTAACAACCGGCCGCGCTGGTAAGCCTTGTCGCGATGGACGATGGCCGATAAAGCGTCCACCGGCTTTTCGTTCAATAAAATATCCAATTTTACCAGTTCCGACTTACGGTGGCCCAGGTACTCATAATCCAGAGAAGCATAACCGCGGGAACGCGATTTTAATTTATCGAAAAAGTCCATTAATATTTCGGATAGCGGTAAATCGTAAATAAGCATCACCCGGGTGGCGGTCAGATATTCCATGTTTTTAAAAATTCCCCGTTTTTCCCGGCAAAGTTCCATTATCGCTCCGACATATTCGCTTGGTAAAATAATACCGGCTTTTACATACGGTTCCTCAATATAATCCAGGTAATTAGCCGCCGGGAACTCGGCCGGATTCGATATCTCCCCGATAGAACCGTCGGTGCAATAGATCTTATAAACCACGCTTGGCGCCGTGGCCACTAAGTTTAAATCATATTCCCGTTCCAGGCGTTCTTGAACGATCTCCATGTGCAACAACCCCAGAAAACCGCACCGGAATCCAAAACCCAAGGCATTCGAATTCTCGGCTTCAAAAACCAACGAAGCGTCATTAAGTTTAAGCTTTTCAAGGGCTTCCCGTAAATCTCCGTAAGCCGTATTGTCAACCGGAAATAGCCCGCAATAAACCATGGGCTGGACCGGACGTTAGCCCGGTAATGGAATCACGGCCATTTTATCGGCCGTGGTGATTGTATCGCCGACTTCGATATCAGTCACATTCTTCATCGATGCGATTACATATCCGACTTCACCCGCCGCCAATTCCGCGACCGGAGTCATCACCGGCCTGAAAGTACCTAATTCCGAAACTTCAAATTCTTTGTGAGTCGCCATCATCAAGATCTTTTGTCGGACTTTAATCCGGCCTTCCTTTACCCGGATATAAGCGATAACACCCCGGTAAGAGTCGAACATGGAATCAAAAATCAACGCCCGCAACGGAAGTCGGATATCCCCGGACGGCGGTTTGATTTTATGAACAATGGCTTCCAAAATTTCTCTAGTCCCCAGCCCGGTTTTAGCGCTGGCAAGAATACAATCACCGGGAT
>JBJKPO010000229.1:0-3325 GCA_046706235.1 Bacillota bacterium
ATCAGTCGTTATCGGGTTTTACAAGAGGCGCTTACCAATATCGTAAAACATGCCCGGGCTGATTTGGTCCAGGTCCGGCTTGATTACCGGCATAATCGGATTTCTCTTGATGTACAAGATAATGGCATTGGCTTTGAATTGAATAATATGGAAATCAACCGGAAAAGCATGGGCCTAGTGGGAATGCAGGAAAGATTGGCAATGCTGGGCGGGATATTAACGATTGATTCCCAACCGGGCCGGGGGACGCGGTTAGTGGCAACAATTCCATGGGAGGCGGCCCAATGATCAAGATTTTAATCGCTGAAGATCACCATATGGTCAGAGCAGGGTTAAAAGCTTTCCTGCAGCAAGATACCGGCATTGAAGTTGTCGGAGAAGCCTCCGACGGGCCGGAGACCTTGGAAACAACCAGACAGCTAAAGCCGGATATAGTTATTTTGGATATAGGGTTGCCCAAATTGAATGGAATTCAGATTTTACGCCAGATTTCGGATGCCAAATTAAACAGTAAGGTCATTATTTTAACAATGTTCTCCGATACGTCTTTTATCAAACGTAGTTTTCAATACGGCGCCAAGGGGTATTTGCTCAAGAATTCAGTTTCCGATGAGTTATTATTAGCCGTCCGGGCGGTTTACCGAGGCGAGTTTTTTTTAAGCTCGGCAATCTCCGGATTTATTCTGGAGGATTTTTTAAATTACCAGAAAACGGGGGGGCCGTGCGAACCCTTTGATACCCTCTCGGCCAGGGAGGTTGAGATTTTACAATTGATTGCCGAAGGGCACCCGAATAATTCGATTGCGCAAATGCTGTTTATTTCCACCAAGACCGTGGATAAACACCGGGCCAATCTATTGGCGAAGCTAAATGTCCATGATACGGCCGGATTGATCAAGGTGGCCATTAAAAACAAACTGGTGTCCCTGGATTAAAAACGGGTGAAAAACCAAGATATCGATCATAATTTATCCAATCCCATTTTCAAAATGGGAAATTTTTTTAGTTAAAATTAGTGTTTTTCCCCATATGCTGATTTGAAATTTTCGAGGATAATAAAAGTATTAAAAGTATCCCCAAAACCGGATTAGCTGATGTCTATCCACCAAGTAACGGGGGTTGAAGTTCAAGAAATTATGACTAACGAAAAAAAACATACCATAGAGTCCAAATTTCAATTAAATATTTTGATTGTGGATGATAATTTGATAATCCGCCAAGTCATCGGCAGACTTTTAGAATTGGTTGACTGTCATTATGTTATGGTGTCAAATGGGGAAAAAGCATTGGTAGAGTTGGAAAAGGACCATTACGATTTAATCATGATGGATTTACAAATGCCTGAAATGAATGGCTTTGAAACAACAGCCCGTATTCGGGCCATGGAGCGCGAAACGGGAGAGTATATTCCAATCTTGGCTATGACCGGTTTTCATTTGGAAAATGGATTTAAAAAATGTATTAACGCGGGAATGGACGATTATCTTGAAAAGCCGTTCAACATCGCGGAGTTGTTTAAAATCATTGAACGATTGACAGATACTAAATTAGATACCGATGAAGCTGATTAATTCAAAAAAAGTAAAGGAGGTATTCACTAGTGGAGGCACTGGAAATCGCACTGAAGATGGAAAAGGACGGTGAAATCTTCTACCGGGAAATGGCCGGCAAGGCGACCAACCCCGGTTTCAAGGAGATTTTCAATCAACTTGCCAACGATGAAGTCAAGCATTATCAGATATTTAAGGATATGAGGCAGTTCGGGGAATTATTTGTCGAAACCGAAGTCCTCAAGAATGCCGGCAATATATTCAAGCAAATGATTGCCAATGATGAACTGAATAATCTGGATACTTCCCAGTTGGAATTGTACCAAAAAGCTATGGGACTGGAAAAGAATAGCCGGGAATTCTATTTGGAAAAAGCGGCCGAAACCGCGAATCAACGTCAAAGCGAATTGTTCCGGAAGATCGCCGACGAGGAAGAAAGACATTATTTTTTGCTTCATAATATTTACGAATTGGTTTTGCGTCCGCAAACCTGGGTTGAAAACGGGGAATTTGTTCACCTGGAAGAGTATTAATTATTAAACGAAAGGGGAATTTTAAATGAAGGGAAATCAAGAATTAATCAATGTTTTAAACTCGCTGTTAGCCGATGAATTAAGCGCGATCAACCAGTACATGGTCCATTCCGAAATGTGCGCCGACTGGGGCTATGAGAAACTGCATAAAAATTTCGAAAAAAGGGCTATCGACGAGATGAAACATGCCGAAAAACTTATCGGAAGAATTCTTTTTTTAGAAGGGATCCCCATTGTCAGCGAATTGAAGGCAATCCATATCGGCAGCGAAGTACCCAAACAATTGGATAACGATCATAATGCCGAAGAAGGCGCGATAAAAGCCTATAACGCGGCTATAAAGCTGGCCGGCGAGGTAAATGATTTCGCTACTCGCGATATTCTTGAAGGTATACTCAATGACGAGGATCGTCACATTGATGACATTGAAGAATTGATGGATCAGATTTCCCAGATGACTCTGGCCATTTTTTTAACCACCCAAGTGGGATAGCTTTTTTCTACATTACGGCCCAAACGGTAACCGCTTGTGAATATTGTAATTTGCATGGGTTCTGGAAGAATGAGGCCTGATATAAACAACCGATAAGTAGCAACTGCCTCCGGCCTTTCCGGAAGCAGTTTTTATTAAGGAAAGAATGTATAAACCCATAATACGCCAACTACTTACCCTATAATTTCAACATTTTTTTATTAAAACCTATAAAGAAACCATGAATAACTGCCGAATAATTACATATCAAAGCTCAAGTGTGGATTTATCATGGTTTTTCAATTTTTTAATCAATAATTTAAATTATGAAGGAGGTGTTTCGATTGACCAAAGCGTATATTGTCGGCAAAGTAGCGAAAGAAACTAAACTCACCAAAAAGGATTCCGAGAGAGCCCTTGATGCTGTTATAAAAACTATTAGCGGTTCTCTCGCCAAAGGTGACAAAGTTCAACTCGTCGGTTTCGGAAGTTTTGAAGTCCGAAAACGGGCCGCCCGTAAGGGACGTAATCCGCAAACCGGCAAGGAAATTAATATCGCCGCCCGCAAGGTTCCGGTATTTAAAGCCGGTAAAGCTTTAAAAGATGCGGTAGGAAAGAAATAAAGAACAAAAAACCCATCCTGAAGGGAGTGTCCCGCGATTCGTGTAAATGGAATAATCTAACAATACTTTTAACATACTAATATTGCTTTTACTCTTGCGCAAGATAGGGCAACGCTGGGGAGCGACCCGAGCGGCGCAAGTGGTTTA
>JBJKPO010000230.1:0-8555 GCA_046706235.1 Bacillota bacterium
GAGGTAAACAGGCTTCCTAGAACGATAGTATTGTTGAGCCGGAATAATGGCGCGACCGGAATATTATAAAGATAGGTCCATTAAGGGTTTAACAACTTCAAATCAACTAATAAAAAATATCCCAGGCTGTGAAAAACCGGATCAAAAAAATAAGCGAAGGCGCTGAACACAAAAAGCCCGAAAAGCGCCGCCGAGATACTGATGTTAAGCAATAAAATCAAACAAAAAACGAATAAGTTATGGGCGGATAGTAATGGAGTCAATCCCAAGATTGATCCCAGTGCAAACCCTGCGGCCAAACCGCGGGGGCTTTCATTGGAATGGAGAATCCTGGTGATTTTTACTAAAAAATTAATCCAGAACATAATCCACCTCCAAAGATTAAGGAAGGATTATTATTATTTCGCGGACAAACGGCTTTTTCCTTTTGAATCAACGATATATTGTCATTTTTTATCGATCATGATATAATTTTTTTATCATGTTGTCGGGCATATTGTAATCACGACCGTTATCCGGTGAGCCGCCCTGACATACCATGTCGCGGTGGTAATGAGATGGACCCACAAGGGTCAATTTGAGTGGTATCGCGGAAGCAGTCTTTCGTCTCACAACGGGAACGGAAGGCTTTTTTATTTGGAGGTGATGGTTTTATACCGCTTAGGAATAGGAAATGAAACCGGACAAACATATATATATTTGAACTAAAGGAGGAATTCGTAATGTGGAATCGTGAAATTGAAACGATGCCCCGTCCCAAGTTGGAAAAGCTGCAAGCGGAAAGATTACGGAATATGGTGGAACGGGTATATAAAAATGTACCGTTTTACCGCCAAAAACTAGATCAGGCCAAGATTAAACCGGGAGATATCAAAAACGTTAAGGATCTGGAACGGCTGCCTTTTACCACTAAACAAGACTTGCGTGATAATTACCCGTTCAGCCTGTTTGCCGTTCCCCAGGACGATGTGGTGCGCATTCACGCGTCATCGGGCACCACCGGCAAGATGACGGTGGTCGGATATACCCGTAACGATTTGAACGTATGGTCGGAGGTTATGGCACGGACTCTCGGTTGCGGGGAAGTAACCAACAAGGATATTGTCCAGGTTGCTTACGGGTATGGTTTATTTACCGGAGGGCTGGGGGTCCATTACGGCGCTGAAAAAATGGGGGCAATGGTGGTGCCGATCTCCGGCGGCAATACTAAACGTCAATTGCAAGTAATGGTTGATTTTAAGGTGACCACCCTGGCTTGTACGCCGTCCTATGCTTTATATTTTACCGAGACGGCCTCCGAGGAAAAAATTGATATTCATAAGTTGCCGTTAAGGGTCGGTTTCTTCGGGGCGGAACCCTGGTCCAATAATATGCGTAAGGAAATTGAAGAAAAAATGGGGATCAAAGCTATCGATATTTATGGCTTGAGTGAAATTATCGGTCCCGGGGTCGCCAGTGAGTGTCTTGCGCAAAACGCGCTGCACGTTTGGGAGGACCATTTTATGGTGGAAATCATTGATCCCGAAACCGGAAGGGTATTACCTTACGGCGAAAAAGGAGAACTGGTTTTCACTTGTATTTCCAAGGAGGCGTTGCCGTTGATTCGTTATCGGACCAGGGATATCAGTATTTTATATCCCGAGCCGTGTCCCTGTGGACGGACCCATCACCGGATGAACCGGGTCCTGGGCCGCACTGACGATATGTTGATCATCCGCGGGGTAAATGTTTTTCCTTCACAAATTGAAAGCGTACTGTTGGAAATCGGTGATACCGAGCCCCATTACCAATTAATCGTCGACCGGGAAGGCAATCTGGACGATCTGGAGATTTGGGTCGAGGTTTCCGAAAAACTTTTCTCGGATGAAATCAAAAAGCTGGAAGAGTTAGAGGTAAGGATTAAACGGGAAATTTTAAGCGCTTTGGGGATCTCCGCCCGGATCAAGCTGGTGGAACCTAAAACCATCGCCCGGAGTGAGGGAAAAGCAAAACGGGTAATCGACCGCCGGGATGTATACAAGTAGAAATCATGATGATGCCGGTGTTGCAAATTATACCGCCGAATTATCACTTGAAGCTTAAAAAAGATGGGAGGAAAACTTACAATGAAAGCGAAGCAAATCTCCGTTTTTTTAGAAAATAAATCGGGAAGATTGGCCACGGTTACCAGGATCCTGGGGGAGAACGGCATTAATATCCGGGCGCTTTCAATTGCGGATACCACTGATTTCGGAATACTTCGTTTGATCGTGAACGACCCGGATAAGGCCCGTAAAGTTCTCAAGGAAAATGAATTTGCGGTCAGCGAAACGGAAATCATCGCGGTCCAGGTCCCCGACAAACCGGGAGGATTGGCCGGGATCCTGGCGATTTTAGAGAAATGTAAGATTAATATCGAATATATGTATGCTTTTGTGGGAAAATCCGGTGAAAATGCGGTGGTTGTTTTCCGAATCGAGGATATTGACCGGGCCGTATCGCTTTTACAAACGGAAGAGGTTCAATTATTGACAGGTCAGGCGATTTATTCTTTTTAAGCATAACCCGGACAAAGCCGGAACCAACAAGGATTCTGTCGATCGCTGGAGAATTAATTTTCATAAAAGCTCGCGCTTTTAAAGCGCGCGAAACGGACGGGTTAGGGCATAACCCGGTCCTTATTATCGTTATGAATTTCCAATGATAAACTTCATAAGGTCTTGATTCTTTTTCTAGAGACGGCGGTGTATCCCAAAAAGACCTTATGAAGTTTACCGCTTTTGCCGAAGAAATTAGTAATGTGATATTTTGGTTTTCGATCCGCAGGGAGGAGTGCGGTTTCATGCTGGTATTTCCGGGCAAATTATTCAAGTTGGTAAAACCGCAAAACCTGAAGAACTGGTTGGGTCGGTTTTCAACCATGAACCAGTTTTTAATGATCTTTCTCGGTTTTGCCATTTTATTTATTTTATTGATTGGATTGGGAGCGATTCTTTTAACGACGGCGAACATCAAGGCCGGATATGGGAGTGTTCGTTTAAATAATGAATTAAATAGTCTTTCCCGTGTAAAACAAAAATTAACCGATATCCAGGCAATCGGAAATGAAAAATACTTCCAAATCAACAATCGTTCCGCGGAAAAAATATTAAGCGACATCAAGACGATATTACATAACAATCGTTCCTTTTACGTTAAGCATGCCAAAACGGTTGATTCCAGCCTTATAATACTGACAAACGCTTCCCAGGGAACGATAACAGATCAGAAATATCAAATTATCCGTAGTAAAGTCGGTGAGCTCCGCAATCTGTTAACCAAACAGGAACGGGTGATTTGGAAATTACGCAGTCATGGTTTGAATCAAATCTGGATGGTGTTGTGTTTATGGTTATTGGTGGTTTTTACTGGCGTCGGCTTTTTTTATTTGCTTTTGATCACAATCCGGATTACTACTGAGCATCAGGATGCCGTTAAATATTATGAAAATATTACCAAACGTTACAGCGGGGGCCATCTGGAAACAGAGATCCTTGATTTTCCAAGTGCTGAATTTAACAACTTAAAAACGATATTACAAGGTCATTTTCAAAGAAACATTAATCAATGCCATGATTTTCAAAGTCAGATAAATGAGTTGCCTGTTATTATGCAGGATCTGATATCGGCAATTAAAAGTAATGACGAGCATTGTTTGAATGTAAAGGAAAGTTTGCGGAAAATCATTGATAATTCCTACCATAACCTTGATTTGTTCCCTGAAATCGCGGAACGGATTAAAAATATCAATTTAGACCTGGGTCAATCGCAGCAAGAATCCGCGGATTTGCGTGATTTTTTTAAAGAAGCCGGTGAAGTTTTTCAAAATACACCTCAAGAGATTGTAACAATTACCGGTAAAATTGGCGGTCGTGAGCAACAAACGAGGGAAATTAATTTGCATCTTAAGGAATTACGAAAAATTATCGATAATATTCAACAAATCGTCGCCATTTTTGATAGTATCGCGCAACAAACCACGGTATTATCACTCAATGCCTCGATTGAGGCCGCCAGGGCAGGGTCTGCCGGCAGTGGTTTTGATATTGCCGCCGCGGAAATTGATATTCTATCAGATCGTATCGGGGTAATTCCTCAGGATTTACTAAAAATAGTCACCAAGGTCCAAAAAAGAATGGTTGATACCATACGGGCCAATGAGGCCATTATGCCGCAGTACAAACTGGGGAAGAAATATTTTGAAGACGTAAAAAACGAACTGGATTCTTTTTGGAAAGAATTGGAACCAATTACGACTGAATTACGTGAATATAGTAATTTAGTCGATCAGTTTGAAACCAGCCAGAAATCATTGGAAAAATCAACCACTTTTTTAGCGCAATTGAATAATCCGGCTGATTACGAACGAGTAACATCCGTACTGGATGTATTGGGAAAATCACAGCAATTGCCGGAAGCAATTGATCAAATTAACGAGTTATTTGAAAAATTGGACCAAAAATTGAGTGAAACGCTGAATTAATAAATATTCTTACCGATATTTCACGCAAGCGACGATAAGCTTCGGGGGAGTTCCAATGCTGAAAATAATAAATCGCATCTTTCCTGCCGTTGATTCTTTTAAAAGAAGCTGGTTGCCATTTCTTAATTTCCGGCTAAAGATTTATCTGGCGCTGGTTGTATTAATTTTTAGCGCTTATCTGCTGATTGGCAATACTTTTCGTGAATACTCCAGACTTCAGGCCGGCATCATTGTCATCAAACAGCTTAACCCGCAGTTGGATACCATTAATACACTTAGAGAACAAGCCGCGATAGTTCTTAATAAAGCTATCGCCGCGATAAAAAATCAAACGACGATTAATTCCGGGGATAACACTACTAACTTAAACAAAGTGATTGTACAGCTGCAAAGCGGGATAACCAAATTAAATGTAAAGACGATGGATAACGCCTTGAAGCAATTTGAGTCGATGAGTTTGGAATATACTAAAGCATTAAATTACTATAACATCTACGCAATAGATAAAGCTAATTATTTTAACGAATTAAGACCGAGTTATCTAAACTTTGATAAAGCGTTGGAGAGCTTGGAGAACGAACTCATAAACATTCAATCAAAACAGCTTTGGAGTATCTGGGGAATGATTATATTCTGCGGATACCAATTATTGTTGCTGGCCGTATTGATTTTGATTAGCGGCTGGATTATTGCCGGGGCGATTAAAACGGTAACCGAACCGGCCGCCATCATTTTAAAGCGTTTTCAAAAGGATTCAACCGGGAAGAGGGTGTATTTACCGGTTTTGTCCAAGGAAGGCCTGGGGGCTTCCATCTATAATCTCAAGGAAGGAGAAGCCTTTTGGGGGGGAATCTTTACCGAATTAAAGAATTTGGTCAAAAAACTCGAAGAACAATGTCTGGATTTGATTGCCGGAGTTAAAACACAAGAGATTTCAGAAATTCAAATTAGTGAAGCCCATAAAGAAATTAATAGTTATGTTGAGAAACAAATGGAGATAGCCGAAAAGGCCAATCTGGAGATTACCTTTTTAGTTTCAAATCTTTCTGCTTTGCAAAAGATCCCTTATCAGTTAAAAGAGTTTGTCGAAAAAATTCAAGCTTTGTTAAACGCGTTGGACGTGAAATTAACCACGGCTATCAATACACCATTGGATTTTAAAGATAGTTCGGATTTAATCAGAGCTTTATTTGAGGATTTTGGTTTAATGGCGGTCAAGATTAATGAAGTGGTGGCTGTATTGAGCGAGGTTTCGGGTCAAGCCGAATTACTGGCTTTTAATACGGCAATCGAAGCCGCCAGGGCCGGTACCCAGGGCTTGGGATTCGGGGTGGTTTCCCGGGAGATTGCGAAATTGGTGGACCGGTCTAAAAAATCGTCCTCCAGTCTTAGTTCAGCAATTACCCAGGTTCAAAATGAAATTAATACCGTCGATGTTTTATTGCCGCAAGCGGCTATTAATGCGGAAATAGCAACCGCTTTCCAACGGGAGGCTTCGGATGCATGCGCCAAGACCGTTGAAACCACCCGCTCCAGCGTTGATTACCTGCTTCGTTCCATCCAAGCCTTTGAGAATATTGTTGTTAAAAGCAGTGAAATAACTAAAGAGGTCGACTTAATTTCCAAGCTGGACTTTACTGAAAGAGAAGCCCTTAAGAAAATGGAATTAGAGATCCTTGATTATCAATTGAATGTCAAGGAAGCGATCCGGATTGCCGGTAAAATTGAGGAATCAATACAGGAATTTAAAAGAGCGCTGGAAAGAATCGAACAAGAGTCGAGTTAATGACTCCCAATAAAGCTCCGGTGAAACAACCAGACTCTGAAGTAGACCCCACTCGTTTGACCTTAAAATCCTCACTGATAATATAAAAATCAAGGCTATGATGTAAATATTTTAATCATTTATAGCATATCACCTTAAGTTTGCTTTTTAGCAAACTTTTATTGATAATTTTTTAATTTTGGCTATGCTACAATATGATATAATATAAAAACCAAATGAACGGAGTCCAAGATGAAACAATGGCGTTGCACGGTTTGCGGGTATATTCACGTAGGAGACGTCCCGCCGGATAAATGCCCGGTGTGCGGCGCGGGTCCGGAGTATTTTGAATTAATGACTGGCGTAATTCCCGGGAATAATAGTCAAGAAATCGGGAATATGGAGGCCGGCTCCGAAACCGGCCGGAATCAAATCCAGGAGGTATTATTCCGTATTCCGTGCGGTTTGTTTGTGGTAACCACGTTAGCTGACGGTAAATATAACGGGATGATCAATAATACAGTGTTTCAGATTACCGACCAACCGCTGCAAATTTTACTCGGGATGGATAAAACGCATTTAACCACGGAATTAATCCAAAAGAGCGGGGTGTTTGCCGTTATCTTTTTGAAAACCGATCAACTGCCGCTGGTTAAACGGTTTGGATTTAAATCCGGCCGGGAAACCGATAAGTTTGCCGGACTTTCATGGCATCCGGGGACCAATGGCGCTCCAATTATGGATGAGGCGGCCGGATTTCTGGAATGCACGGTTCAACCCGGTAAAACATGGGATGCCGGGACTCATTTGGTATTTTTAGCCAGAATAATATCAAGCCGTATTAAATCGGATATACCGGTTTTAACTTACCAGGAATATCGACGCCGGAAATCGGAGTTGTGGACGGAAAAATATGACTGAATTTCTTACTCTCGGCATTGAATCCTCCTGTGATGAAACCGCGGTGGCGGTCATTGCGGATGGGACTAAAATCAGATCAAATATTATCTCTTCCCAGGTGGATTTACACGCCCGATTCGGAGGAGTAGTGCCGGAGTTGGCGGCCCGCTCGCATTTGGAGACTATTGTGCCCATATACCGGCTGGCGATGGAGGAGGCCGGGGTTGGTTTAGCGGATATTGATCTGATTGCGGCCACTTACGGACCGGGGTTGGTAGGAAGCCTGTTGGTGGGGCTTACTTTTGCCAAGGGGCTCGCTTTGGCCGGAAATATACCTTTAATTGCGGTAAATCATATCGAAGGTCACATCTACGCCAATGTCCTGGAACGGCCTCCAATTCCCCCCCCCTTATTATGCCTGACGGTTTCCGGAGGGCATACCGATTTGTTATATTTGCAAAACTGGGGTGTATACAAAATACTGGGCCGGACCCGGGATGACGCCGCCGGGGAGGCATTTGACAAAGTAGCCCGAATACTTGGCCTTGGTTATCCGGGCGGCCCGGCTATCGATAATATTGCCCGGGGAGTTGCCGGGGACCTGGAATTTGCCCGGATTAAAGGTTTATCGGGTACATTCGATTTCAGTTTCAGCGGATTGAAGACCGCCGTAAACAACTATGTTCACCGTCAAAAGCAGTTAGGCTTGGAAATAGATGTTGCAAGAATTGCGGCCGGCTTTCAAAAAACAGCAATTGAACAATTATTGGAAAAGTTGTTCAAGGCCGTTAAGGATTACCGGGTGCAATCGGTGCTGTTATCAGGAGGCGTGGCGGCGAACTCGTACCTGCGGCATTACTGCCAAATGGAAGCTAATTCCCAGGGAATAAAATTATTCTTTCCAGATCCAAAATTATGTACCGATAATGCGGCTATGATAGCAGCGGCCGGATATTATCGGTATTGGGCGGGAATAACTCCCGGGCTGGAAATTACCGCCGATCCCAATCTCAGGTTATAATGTGGATAACTATGAAAAAACCTAAAATAGCACTGTTAAATAAAAGGGAGTTATATACAAGTGCATTTGTTAATAACCTATGAATTGTGTGGATAACTCCCCGAAAACCAAAGCGATAAATATTAAAGTTGTGGACAAGTTGTTAGTAATGTGGAGAATTATTGTTTGAAAATGGTTTTAATCTCCATACAGGCCTTAAACTCAACCGGAATCATGGTTAAAACCATTGTTTGACAGGTTCACTGAAATTTTACATAATCGAAAAATACGGTGACAAAGCTTAGTCTTGGATACAAAACCAGGAAAATGAGGTTGGAAATGAATTGGGAAGATTTTAGCTTGTTTGATCTGGAAGTATTGGCCACGCC
>JBJKPO010000231.1:0-4483 GCA_046706235.1 Bacillota bacterium
TCCGCCGGCAAGTAATTGGCGATTAACCCCCGCTCGTATAAACCGATATATTCATCGTCAACCCGGGTCAAAACCACTTTGGCGCCGGCTCCTTCCAGCAAATCCTTCAACTGCATGCCTACTTCCAGGTTGATATCCTTCTCGCGGGTTCCTTGCCTGCCGCAAGCGCCGGAGTCTTCCCCACCATGTCCGGGATCGATAACGATCACTTTATCAATAATGGATGACTTTCGAAAAGAAACCGCTAGACAACGCCGGTCCGCGGAAGTCATGATATCGTATCCCGCATAATTGTCCAGATCAACTAAAATACTTACTGCATCCGACGGATCGGTAATTAAACTGATCCCCTTTATTTGTTCATCCTCAATCTCCGGGGTTTGAACGGCGGGTAACAATTTAGCGCACTGGAACTCGATTCGAAGTTGTTCCGGATGATGCAGCCTTTGAATTGTATTTACAATTTCACCGGTGCTTTGGATAATTAACTTACCGCCTGAGTCACCATCAATCCAATTGACGGCGGAAATTTGCTGATAAGGCCTGATCTCGAGCCTGGTGGGATCAGCGGCCGAACGAACCACAAAATAGGGTTCACCGGAAAGGAAGTCCACAACAACCCGGACGGTTTGCGGATCATACTGGATCATTCGCGCCGAACCGATCCATTTCCCATCACTTGGAATTGAATCAATTTTATCTCCTAAAGTGGCTCCTTTTAAATCAATTACCAACTGGTTGGGAACACCATCGGGGGGTTCCACTTGGTAAGACGCCGGATAGGATGTTTTTATCGATACTTTCCGGTCGATATCTTGATAATAACCGATGGATTCCACCAAATAGTTAAACACCAAAATCGCCCGGTTATTTTGTTCTTGAATAATTTTATATCCCACTTCCTTGTTTAAGTCAAATACCAGCCGTAACTGGTTTTTATTGAATTGATGAACACGCACTCCGGCAATCGCCGGATTATTGACCTTAATTTCCTTCATGGCGAAATGGATGGTAACCCCTGTCAAATCAATCACCAAACGATCCGGTTTTTTTAATAAAAAATGTTCGATCGTTAACTTCTTAGTCCCATCCAATAATAGGGCCGGCCGTTCCTCATATTTGACATTCTCAATTCCCAGTAAATAATTCCGGCTCCAATTCAGGTAAAGGCGTTTTTGAACCTTACCCTTAAAAACCAGCCCCAACCGTAACAAAAATTGCACCGGCAGCCAAAGCTGCCCGTTTCGTTCAAACGGCGCTACTTTAAGATATCTTTTACCGCCGTTCACATAATAAGTGGTTCGTCCTTCGTACATCTTAAAATGTAATTCGCCAAACGCAAACGAAATAACCCCTCGATCCGAATTCCAATCACATACAATCGGAAAAAACTTGGTCAAAAAAGGCAGATTAATATAACTGTATCTATTCTTTTGGATCGCTTTGATCTCTGATACGACCTTTTCGCCCTCCAAATAAAGTGAGAGTGTTTTTATTGTTCTGGATCGGGATGCCGCCGCAATTTGCGGAATGAAATTAACGGCCGCGTATCCTAAAAAAATGAATACGGCCAAAATCAGCCATCTTCTTGTATACAAAACAGTCCCACCTTTCAATGTAATTATTCGCTTTCCACAGTTAAAAATCCTGCTTATTGGAATATTTAGTAATAATTTACTGCTGACAATAAGCAATGATCCCTTGAAAGATCCCTATTGCGGCATCTTCTTAAAATTCACTCCGGTTTAAAAGCGATTCCTCTTCATAATTAGAGATATAGCCCAATTCCACCAAAATACCCGGCATTAACGATTCGACCAATACCGCGTAATTATTATCACGCACGCCGCGATTATTAAGTTTGGTTTTGGCTGCCAATTTTGACATAACATATCCGGCGAGTATTTTCCCGGCCGGATTTTGATGATAATAGACCTCAATCCCCCGGATATTATGATCTCCGGAAAAACTATTGCAATGAATACTGATAAAAAGATCGGCAAAATTAAGATTGGCCACCAGGGGCCTTTCAAATAAACTCACGTAACTATCATCGCACCGGGTTAAAATAACATAGGCTCCCGCGTCTTCCAATAGTTCTTTAAGACGCATCGTGATATCCAGGGTATTTTCCTTTTCCCGGGTCCCCTGGCATCCGCAGGTCCCGGGATCAATCCCGCCATGACCGGCGTCTAAAACCAAAATCTTTTTTAATACGCCCGAGGTTTGAAAATGAATCATTAAACGGCGCTGATCACTTGATACTTGAATATCATACAGTACATATCGACTTATATATATATCAATCCTGACAATAGTATCAGTTAAAGTAACCAATTTGACGTCGCTAATTGCCCCTTTTTTGATTGCGGGGACGGAGATCCCCGGAGCAAACCGGAAATAGTTGAATTCAATTTGTAATCGTTCCGGATCTTTTAACTTACGTAATGTCTTTACCAGTTCGCTGTCGCCGGTAATCGTTAATTGTCCGCCCCCTTCATTGGACCAGGAGATATCATTGATTGTTTGAACGGTTCGAACCTCAATTGCGTTCAAATTATCAGCGGGATGAATTGCATAACAAGGAGTCCGGTCCAAAAGGTCAAGCACCACCCGGACCGTCTGGGGAGCAAACTGCGCGATTCTTACCGATTTAACCCATTGTCCGTCTCCGCCAAACCGGCTAACTTTGGTATCAAGGGTTACTCCTTCCAAATCGATTAAGACCCGGTTTGGTTCCGAAATTGTGGTAACCCGGTACTCGGTGGGAAGTGAGGTATCAATCTGAATCTTGCGAACCGTTTCATTCCGGATGAACTTTATACCAGTCACAAACCCGTTAAACACAATGGTAAGCTGTTCTTTTTTATTTGGGTCGCGCACGATTTTGTAACCGGTAAGCCGGTTCAAATCAAAGACCAGCCGTAAGTTATTTTCATCCCTGGCGCCGATCCGGACCGACTTAACCATCTGGTTGCCGGATATCCGGTTGTCAAAAGCCGGATGAATCTTTAAATTGGTAAAATCCACCATTAACCGATCCGGTTTTTGTAATAAATTGCTATCCTTCACGGTTAGCGTCTTGGACCCAATCAGTAAAAAAGCCGGCCGGTTTTGATAAATTATGTTTTCAATCCCAATCAAATAATTATCGGCCCAATCCAACCGGAGTCGATCCGGTCCGTCCTCTTTAAAAACCAGTCCCAGGCGTAATAAAAAATCCACCGGCAGCCATAGTTGATCGTCTTTTTTAAAAGGTGGAGCCGGGAGCAGTTTTTCAACCCCGGCTTCAAAGTATTTAATACTGTCTTCGGTTAATTCAAAACACAGTTTACTAAAATGAATCTCAATATTTCCGGTATCCGGGTCCCACTTGCTGATAACATGCAGGTAACTACTCAGAAAGGTGAGATTGACAAATATAACCTCATCCTTTTTAATGCATTTAACTTCCGGCGATACCGCGCCATCCCCGAAATAAATCCCAATTTCTTTATATTCATCCGCTCCGGCAACCGGCGCGATGCTGAAAAACAATATTAAAAAAACAATTACCCGTTTCAATACAAGAAACGTCTCCTCTCTTTGGGATGTGAGAGGTGGGATGTGGGATGTGAGATATAAATACCATTCTCACTTCTCACCTCTCACTTCTAAGTTGGCGTATTCGAGAATTAATGATTTAATCCCCAACCCTGGAAAGGCTACTTTTACTTGAGCGCTTGGGCCCGCGCCTTCTTTGGAAATAATAGTGCCGACTCCCCATTTGGCATGATTCACCTTACATCCCGGCCGAATGTCATCGGGATCGCTCCTTAAACTCCGTCCTTTCACTTCCGTACCATCATTTAAACCGGCTATATTACTTGAATTTGAACCTGCCGAATTCCGGGAATTAATTCCGTCAAAATCCGTCTTTAAATTAATTATCGACTCTTTTGGCAATTCCATTAAGAAGCGGGATGGAATTGTTGAATTAAAAGCGCCGTAAATAGTCCGTGTATTGGCATAGGTAAGATACAACAATTGTTTGGCGCGGGTGATTCCTACGTAACAAAGGCGCCGTTCCTCCTCCAGTTCCGTTTCCAACAACGCCCGGTTATGCGGAAAAAGTCCTTCTTCCAGACCCACCAGAAAAACTACCGGGAATTCCAACCCTTTAGCGGAATGTAATGTCATCATGACCACTGAATCAGCATCTGCTTGATATTCATCAACATCCGCCACCAAGGCCACCGTCTCCAAAAAAGCCGCCAAACTTCGATCATCGCTATTCCGTTCAAACTCGACGGTTAGCGCCAGAAATTCCTCCAAATTTTCCAGCCGGCTCTGGGCTTCAATAGTCGCTTCATTACGCAAATCTTGTAAATAACCGCTTTCTTTTAAAATTAACTCCGTTAGTTCGGTAACTGTTTTTTGATCTTTCACCTGTATCCAGCCGTTTAATAGCCGGTAAAATTCCTGCAGCGGCTTGATCACCCGG
>JBJKPO010000232.1:0-2706 GCA_046706235.1 Bacillota bacterium
ATGCCGTATACGATATATAAACAGAGACATCAGTTAAAATCTGATATAAGAAATTATTTCTAAAAATACCTGGCGGGATTGTTACTCGGATTTGCCTGATAAAATCATAATCATGTTTTTACCTTCAATTTTAGGCTCGCGTTCTATGACAGCGTGTTCTCGAACATTTTCAAAGAGTTGCATTAAAATAGTCCTACCTAATTCGGCATGAACAATCTCACGCCCCCGGAAACGAATCATTGCTTTTACTTTATCGCCATCTTTGAGAAATTTTTCAACCGCCTTGACTTTAACTAAAAAGTCATGTTGCTCGATCTTCGGAGTCATGCGAATTTCTTTTACTTCAATAATTCGCTGTTTTTTTCGGGCCTCCCGTTCGCGCTTGCTTTGTTCGTACCGGTATTTTCCATAATCCATAATTCGGCAAACCGGCGGTTTGGCGTTTGGAGCCACCTCAACCAGATCCAGCTCTTTCTCTGACGCCAATTTTAAAGCTTCCTTAACCGGCATTATTCCCAATTGTTCACCCTCAGGACTTACCACCCGGATCTCCTTGGCGCGGATTTCCTCGTTAATTCGCAACTCGTTACTAATAAGCAGTCACCCCCCAAAATTTAAAAACAAAATAAAAAACGGGCTGTTCATATTCCACCCGCTTTAAATCTCCACCCAATAAAGCAATACTTCGAATTACTTGTTATTGCTTACTTGGATTAAATCGATTTATTAACCCAGAGACATAAAGTTTGGGTGAGAAGCGGATGGCTTCTACTTTGTTTTAATTAATAATAGTATAACATCAATTGATCCGGCCGTCAATAATTTATTTCGGACCGGGTATACTAAACACGGTGTGAAACAGACCAATAAAATGATAATTCACGCCGTTTGAGTTGTGGCATTCCTAAAACTTGTTTAAAAGGTAATCCCAACTCTAAAAAATCGGGAGGTATGACTTTGAAGGCAACCACGACCAGTTTGGCTGTAACCGGAACCGGCGCTGCAGTCACCGGGCTTGGAGCGATCCTGATGCGTAGTAAATGGGGGGCCGGTATCCTTGGATTTGGTCTCGCTCATGTAGTTCTCGGAGTACTCGATATGTTCCGCCCCAGCGTGCGAAGCAATTCCTAGTTCCTTCCCGGAGGCCGTTCCAAAATATTAGTGGGACGGCCTTTAAAAACTCCGGCACCATTCAAGCGCCCGCTGCATTATTTCGGGTTTGTCGGTAGTAAATTCAAGGTTCTCGCCGGTACGGGGATGGGTATATCCTAAAACGGCGGCTTGATGCGCCTGGCCGCAAATGGGGACAACCTCTTTTTTACGGCCGTAAACGGGATCTCCCTCTACCGGATATCCCAAGTAATTTAAATGGACCCGGATCTGATGCGTGCGTCCCGATTCCAACTTGACTTCCAAAAAAGAATACGCTCCCAAATATTCGAGCACCCGGTAGTTGGTAACCGCTGTCCTGCCTCCCCGAACCACGGCCATTTTTTTCCGTTCGACGGGATGGCGTCCAATCGGGGCCTCAATCCGGCCGTTCTCCGGAGGGGAACCATGAACCAGAGCTTTGTAAATCCTTTTCATGGCCCGTTCCTTGATTTGGGCGGCAAGATGCAAGTGCGCCAAATCATTCTTGGCGACCACCAATACCCCGGAGGTATCTTTGTCCAGGCGGTGAACGATCCCCGGCCGAATCTTTCCGCCGATGCCCGATAAATCCCGGCAGTGTTCCAATAAAGCATTAACTAAAGTACCATGATAATTGCCGGCCGCCGGATGAACCACCATGCCCCGCGGTTTATTCACCACAATCAAATCGCGATCTTCGTATAATATTTCCAATGGAATCGCTTCCGGCATTACCGTAAGCGGTTCAGGCTCCTCCCAGGCGACTTGAATTTCGACTCCCGGTTCCATACGATACCCCGGCTTTAAAACCTTTCCGCCGATGGTAGCTCCGCCGGCGGCAATCAACTTTTGCACGAAACTCCGGGAAGGCCAGATCCCGGTAAGGCTTAAAAATTGGTCCAGCCGTTCACCCCGGTCCCCGGAATCAGCGATGAACGTCCGAAGCGGCATCGATAACAGCCCTCCCCTTGCGGTCGCGGCATTCAAGGAACCAGATTAACCCGAAAGCCGCCACGCCCAAGATAATACAAACCAGTTGCGCGATGCTCAACCAGGGAAAAACCATCGGGCTTTCACGGAATATCTCCACTATAAAACGCATAATCGAATAAATGCCAACGTAAAACAAAAACAAAAATCCGTTAAAATGCCGGTGATTGAGCATCCGAAATAAAATTATCGCAATTATCAAACTGCCGATCATTGAGTATAACTGGGTAGGATGTCTTAAAGCAGTGTCATTCGCGGCACAACGAAGCGCCCACGGCACGTTGGAAATCTTACCGTAACAACAGCCATTCAGGAAACAACCTAACCGGACGATGGAATACCCAAGCGCAATAAAGGGAGCCGCAAGGTCCGCCAGTTTCCAGGGATAGATTTTTTTAATTTTAACAAACCAAAAACCAGCTAAAAACCCGCCGATCAATCCACCGTGAAACGCCAGTCCCCCGGAACCAACCATAAAAACATACCACCAGGGTTGAACAAGAAAGCTTTGATATTCGACAATCACATAAGCCACCCTGGCGCCCACGACGGCGCCGATAATGACCCAAATGGCCAGATCAATAA
>JBJKPO010000233.1:0-9798 GCA_046706235.1 Bacillota bacterium
CTACCGTACAATTTGGACAATAGCGCAAAAATAGCGGCCTCTTGTCTCATTAATTGTTCTTCATCCAGAAACCGTTCGTGTAAAGGCATCGCCTGCTTGGAACCGGATGAAAATTTCTTTAACAAGCTCTTCATAAAATACTCCTTCCATATTTAAATGGTGCCAAGGAAATATAAATTTCGAAAATTAAACGCCGGATTGAATCCTTACTCGGCGACCACATGTAATCCGATTGTCACTGATATATTCTTATAAAGATGAATTTTAACCTGGTGTTCGCCGACATTTTTAATGGACTCATCAAATTCCAGTTTCCGTTTATCCAATTCGTAATTGGTATGTTTTCGTATTTCCTCAACAACGTCCTTGGCGGTAATCGAACCAAATAAACGGCCGCCTTCCCCGGTTTTAACTTTAAAAGTAATTACCAAACCCGATAATTTATCGGCCAGGACCTTTGCTTCGGCTTCATTTTGAAGATCCTTGCGGATCATGCTCTCTTTTTGTTCGTTAAGAATCTTAATGTTGGCGGGGGTCGCCTCAACCGCTAAATTTTTGGGGAATAAAAAATTCCGGGCGTAACCGTCGGCAACCTCCTTTAGATCTCCTTTACGGCCTAAAGACCGAACCTCTTGCATTAAAATCACCTTCATTACAAACCACCTCTATATTCTTAATAGAGCTATCCTATATAGGATTCTATCTTTATTGATTCCGGTTTTTTTCCTTGAAATAATGTTGCAAGTTGGAAACATCGCCATACCATTCCTCAATTTCATGATCCAGCATCGTGGCGGAACCTAATTGTTGTTCAATCTTGGTATCGATCTTGGCATACGATAATCCAAGTCTCTTACCCAGAAAATAACAACCCGCAATCAATCTGGCTAATGATTCCAAGATTGCTTCCTCGTTATTCCGGATCATTGATTTAAATAAGGAGCCGATGCCGGTGACAATCTCGGCTTTCAACCATTCAATGATCCGTACATTTTTTACAATATTAAAATCAGGGTTGTTAGACGACATTCAAATAGCTCCTCCTTCAACCCTTTTTCTATTCTCCTTTAATCGGTTTTTCCCTTCGTGCCCGGTTAAAAAATGATCCTTATCTTTAACTGACAGATCCTTAAAAAAAAAGGCCGTAGGCCTCTATTTTTATTCACTGGTAAAAGGAAGTAACGCAATCTGTCTTGCCCGTTTTATGGCAACGGTGAGTTGCCGCTGGTGAACCGCGCAATTTCCTGATATCCGCCGGGGTAAAATCTTGCCGCGTTCGGTAATAAACTTACGTAACCGCGCCGTTTCCTTATAATCAATTGCTTCTACCTTATCAACACAAAAAGAGCAGATCTTTTTTTTGGGTTTCCGCATCGAGCGCTCTTTACCGCCGCTGCCGTCCCTATCTCTCGCCATATGGAAAATCACCTCGCTTAAATTCTGAAACATATAATATAAATAAATATATCGTCATAGCTCCTCCGGGCTTTCTTAAAACGGCAAATCATCTAAATTGATTCCGCCCAAATCTTCATGGTTGGCGACCGTTTCATTTGCCGGAGCGGCTTCATCGCGCGCCCGATCCAAAAACTGAACAAATCCGGCCACCACTTCGGCGGATTTTCGCTTTTGACCGTCCTGAGTTTCGTAATTACGAATCTGGAGTCTTCCCTGGACAGCGACCAAACGGCCTTTTTTTAAATAATTGGCACAAAGCTCAGCTTGTTTTTGCCAGGCAACAATCCTGATGAAATCCGTCTCCCGTTCACCTTGTTGATTAGTAACGGATCGATCCACCGCCAAATCAAAACTAGCTACAGCGATGCCGTTTGGAGTATATCTAAGTTCCGGATCCCTGGTTAAACGTCCGATCAGTACAACCTGATTCATTTCAATTCACCTACATGATTCGCTTTTTTTGATTACCAAATGACGGATCACATCGTCATTGATTTTAAGAATGCGGTCTAGTTCCTGGGACGCGCTGCTGGGGGATTTAAAAGTCATCAGGATATAATACCCCTCCGTTACGCCGTTGACTTCAAACGCCAAACGTCTTTTCCCCCAACGATCGGTTTTAACGATTTCACCGCCGCCGGTTTTAACCACATCCTCAAATCGGGTTACAGCGGTATCAATGACTTCATCCTCTAATGTATGTCTCAGGATATACATCGCCTCATAATCCCGCACCCGAACCACCTCCTCCCCATGGACTCACGCCAGGCATAAGCGCCCACGCTAACGGCCCTTATTAGGTACGATTAACTTGCGAAAACATACCCAAATAAGAGCAGGGAATTTACTGTAGCATTATATCATTTTCATACTCAATCCTCAAGTTTTTTCTTGAAAATATCTTTTCGGAATACACTTATTCGAGATTAGCATCAACCAACGCCGAAGGTTGGGCCGGCTTAATAACTGTTTTAACCGCCCTTTCAAACTTGGTCCGGGGAAGCATAACAACTCTTCCACATTTAAGGCATTTGATCCGAAAATCCATTCCGACTCGCAATACTTCCCAATCGGTCCCGCCGCAAGGGTGAACTTTCCGCATTCTTACAATGTCACCGATAAAGTATTTCATGATTCTCCTCAAGTAAGAGTTAAATAAACATTACATGTTCCAGGATAGTTTGCGTTTATAATTCCAATCCGGATTGGCATATTTGACGGCAATCAATTCGTTTACCAACCGTTGTTCTATTTCGGTAAGGGAGCCTATGCTAAACTCAAGCCGGTATAACTCCTCGAAAGCAGTGGTTATTCTTTGAGCAAGTTCCGCCGGGTACACTAAAATTCCTAAATCATGGAAAGAAATAATTTTTTGGTGTAACCGGTCCACTAACTGCCCAAAATCATTATCATCGGGTAATTTTAATACCGAAACTAAATCAATGGCTGAAAAATCTAATAAAATCGATCCATGCTGCAAAAATGAATGTTCCCGTCTTAACTGAGCACTACCGACCAATTTACGGTTCTTAACCTTTAGCTCATACCAAGACGGACTTTCAAAACAAGCCCCGGTTGCCGGTTTATTAGAGGCGGCGGGGTGATGCAATTCGGCAGTCACTCCAAAATATTTGCATGCGGTCACTAATGCTTGTGAAATATATAAATAAGATTGAATCAAGCCATCGGGTAAACCATGTTTGACACCGGCAATAACTGCATAGGTCAATTCCCGGTGATGTAAAACCGCCCTTCCGCCGGTTGAACGCCGGACCAGCCCAAAACCTTTTGCCGTTATATTAGCCAGGTTAACCTCGCGTTCCAAGTCTTGAAAATAACCTATCGATAAGGCCGGAGGATCCCATCCGTAAAACCGCAAGGTTGGCGGAACCTCGCCATTCAAATAACAACGAAAAATCGCCTCATCAATCGCCATATTTAATGCGGGTTTACCGGTGCTATATGGAATTAATCTCCAAATCATTTCTAAACTTCAATCAAAGATGCATAACCGTCATCGGTTAATAAATTATTGAGTTCTTTAGGATCGGACGGCTCAATGATTACAATCCATCCTTTTCCATAAGGATCCTGGTTGATAAACTCCGGGCTGTGTTCAAGGTCATCGTTGGTTTCCATTATTTCACCGCTGATCGGGGCGAAAACCTCCGAAACCGCCTTAACTGATTCAATAGTTCCGATTGGACTCTTTACGGTAACCTTATCACCAATGCTGGGAAGGTCAATAAATACAACATCTCCTAATTCAGCTTGCGCGTAATCGGTAATCCCCATGATGACACGGTCGCCTTGAACCTTTACCCATTCATGCTCCGTAGTATATTTTAAATCTTTTGGCAACAAAATGAATACCTCCCTTTTATCCTAAACTCAAATTTCGACGGTCTTAAAAAGTTTCCTTCTATACTTGGATATTATTATTCAATAAATATTTCACACCTGTCTTTCCCTTTATCATATAATAAAAAGATGTAATTACAGCGCTCCAGCCAAGAAAGGAGGAACAATCGTGATCAACATCCTGGCGAAAATTTTAAATCCTTATCTAAAAAATAAAGGTAAAACAATAATTTTGATTTGGCGAAGAAAAAATCGGGCTTCTTAAAAATTAACTCTTTAGAAAGGGACTGTTCCAAAAGAATTACCGGCTTTTGGGACAGCCCCTTTTACCTTCAGGAATGATCGGTGGTTGGATTTTATCCAAAATAAAAATGCTTTTTACCGGCGTTTGAACTTAAAGATCCGTTCATTTTCAATCAAGGTTTCCAATAGCCAACCAATCTCCGGATCTCCGTTTCGAGATAGTAACATCAAAGCGGTAAGTTTTGTAAAAATATTTTCACCAAATAACGCTTGGTTAATTAGTTTTCGATTTAACTGTTCTTTTAAAAGGCAAGTATTTCTGACTCTCACAACTTGACAATCTCCTTTGAACTAACTTTCCTTGTATGTTTAAATTTGCAGCCATTGTCCAAAGAATCTATTTACCTTGTAAAATCAATTTTTACATTTTTTTATTATAAGTTAATCCCGTATATATCTTGGGAAAATTAGTTTGCTAGTTTAAGATTGACAATTTCATTTCGATTTATACCATATCAATTGCCTTCTCTTTTGATATTACTTTTAAACAACCTTAAATATTACACTTAAAGTTGTTAGAATTGTGATAAACTCAATTTATAGACACAAGAATATCACGCGTGTCTTTAAAGACGCTAATTCTTACGCCTCTATTAGCAGCGGTCAAAAAGCGTTGTGTACCGCTTTGAATTAGGGTTATTTCACAACGCTTTTACTAAACAACATGTATATTTGACAAGGGGATTTCGATTATACCGTAATTGATGCAGGAATTACTTTAATTTTGCAGAACTTTTGAGTAAGGGGCGCAAAAACATAAAACAGCCAACCTTAATTTAGGAATTTAGGTGAAACGGCGGAATGAAAACGGATGCAAAGAGAGAATCGTAATATTGATCCGATTTTCAAGTTAGGCGAATTTATCATCCATGGATTATCTACATTTGGTGAATTCACGCTGCTTTATTTACGTAGCATCAAATCGGTATTAGCTCGGACCATTTTTTGGAAAAATATGATGGTTCAAATGGAGTCCATTGGTGTTAAATCCTTACCGATTGTAACCATTATTTCGGCATTTACCGGAATGGTATTTTCATTACAAATCGCGAAGATTTTCGCGGCGTTTGGTTTAACCACCCAGTTGGGGCAGGGATTAACATTAGCCTTTGCCCGCGAACTCGGACCGGTTTTAACCTCCGTTATCGTCGCCGGCCGAATCGGTTCTTCAATTGCGGCTGAAATTGGGTCAATGAAAGTAACCGAACAAATTGACGCTCTGGAAACCCTTTCAACCGACCCAATTGATTATTTGGTAGCTCCGCGAATCATTGCCGGAGGATTGATGCTGCCGATACTGGTTATTTTTGCGGATCTAATAGGTGTTACCGGCGGTTTCGCGGTTGCCTCGATGTATGCCAATATACCGATAAAAGATTTTATTGACGGCATTCTGACTTATGTAAATTTATGGGACTTTATCGGTGGAATCCTTAAATCAGTTATTTTTGGTCTGGTGATTGCCGGAGTGGGAACTTTCAAAGGACTGCATACCGAAAACGGAGCGGTCGGAGTCGGAAAAGCCACAACTCAGGCAGTGGTTACCGCCACCATCACTATTTTTGTATTGAATTATTTCTTATCCCTGGTTTTATATAATCTTTTTTAAAATTAAAAAGCTCCCGACGGTAAATATCTCGGCACCGCCATATAGCGAAGTAATAAGGGAGATAAAGCTCCCAAAGGGAGATTACGAATGGGAATTATTACTTTACAAAATATCGGCTATGAAATCGATGGACAAACTATTTTAAAGGATCTCCAACTTGAACTGACCCTGGGTGAGTCTTTTGTAATTATGGGCCGGAGCGGTTGCGGCAAGAGTACGTTACTGCGTCTGATCATCGGATTAATTCATCCCACGGCCGGCTGGATCACCATCGATGGTATCAATACGGGATTGCTCACCAAAGTTGAATGGCATAAAATACGGAATAAAATGGGAATGGTTTTTCAATCCTCAGCTTTATTCGATTCATTGAATGTATATGAAAACATTGCTTTCGGATTGCGCAACAAAGAATTACCGGACTCGGAAATTACGGAACAAGTTTATAAATCTTTGTCGATTGTCGGACTGGAGGAAAGCATCGCCGGTAAGATGCCCGCCGAATTGAGCGGCGGCATGAAAAAGCGTACCGCGATTGCTAGAGCAATTGCTTTTGAACCGCCGATTTTACTTTATGACGAACCCACTACCGGTTTGGATCCAATCGTGGCCGATACTATCAATGAATTAATCCGCAATTTGCAATATAATCTAAAAATCACTTCCATTGTGGTTACTCATGATATTATGAGCGCATTGAAGGTAGCCGACCGAATCGGGTTATTGCATGAAGGCAATCTGGTGGAAGTTACGGCCCGTTCGGAAGTTAAAAACTCCTATCATCCTTTGTTAACACAATTCATGAAAGATTATCAAGTGTTAATTAATCAATGATGAATGTAAACGCTCGGAGGCAAAAACAATGCATATTACCAGTCCTGAGGTTAAAGTGGGAGCTTTTTCATTGATCGCCCTGGTGGCGATGTTCGGTTTATCATTGTGGCTGAATGGCTCTCAGCTTTTTCAACGCGGTTATGAGGTTGAGGCTGTCTTTTCCCGGGTTGAGGGATTAAGACCTGGCGCTCCGATAAAATATGCCGGTGTTGATATTGGCCGGGTAAATAAAATTTATTTTGAAGATTTTAATGTAATCGTAGGTATGCGAATCGAGTCCGGTTTTAAAATTCCCCCGTCTTCAAAAGCCATAATATCCAGTTCGGGAGTGATCGGGGATATGTTTGTGGAAATACTCCTTCCCAGGCCGGATGAAAAAGCAATACTCCGTAAAGATAACCGTATCCAAGGCCAAACTCCGGTTACGATGGAACAATTTTATGCTTCGGCTTATGGTGTATTATCTTCGTTGGAACAGATTGTAAATTCCATAAAAAGCGTGACCGATGATCCGAAAATCATGACATCAATAAAGCAATCATTAGTGCGGCTTAATACTATTACCTCGGATATTGAACAAGTCACTTCTCAAATTCAGCAGCTGGATATAGCGCAAATATTTAAAAGGCTCGATAATACCATGGCGATTGTGGAACGGCTCACCACAAACAATGAACCGCAGATTAATCAATTAATTAAAAATATTACTCTGGCCTCTGTCCAACTTTCCCAAGCCGGTATCACCGCCAATCAATTTTTAAGAAAATTGGACAATAATGGCCAAACAGCTACGGATCTAAATGCCACAATTGCTCAAGCCAAAGTAATAGCCGAAAATCTTGAAAAATTCACCTCGGTTATCGCCACCAAAGATAAAGATCTGGATTTATTGATTAATGACGCCCATCAAACCCTGCAATCAATTAATCAGGCGGCGCAAAGCATTAATAAAGTAATTAACGAGTTGACTACCGGCGAAAGCGATCTTGCCAAGGTCAAGCAAATAATTGCCGACACAAGTAACGCCACTGAAAAAATATCCAAATCCGTCAACAACCTGTCGCAGTTTTCCGTAAAGAGCAGCATGGGTTTGGAATACCGGCCCGAACAACCTGTTATGGGCGATTTGATGCTGGATATGTCTTTTAACCGGCAAAATTCATTATTCTTGGGAATGGAGGACCTTGGTGGAGCAAATTCGGCCACGGTACAGTGGGGATTTAAAACTACGTCAACAATTAGCCGTGCCGGTTTGTATCAGAATCAATTCGGATTGGGATTCGATTATCTGGCAACTTCCAGTCTTAAATTTGGTATCGATGTTTGGAATACTCACTCACCGAACCTCGGGCTTTCATCAACCCTTAACTTAACACCGAATTGGTCGTTGCGGCTTAACGGTTCCGGCGGTTTCGATTCCCAGACATACAGTTGGGGTATGGGGTGCTGGTATAATTTTTAAAAATTACAGGAGGTCTTTGTTATGAATATGCAACTATTGAATTCGGTTCAAAGCATCAAGGATGATAAGAATATTATCGAAATCGTCGCTCCGCAAAATACCGATAATTTCAACGATATGTTTGGTAAAACAAATAAATTTACCGCTCCATTCTACTATACAATGTACAAAGGAGATTTTATTTTACAATGTGAAATTGAACCGGAATTTCTCAGTACATACGATGCTGGGGCAATTTTTGTATGTGAGTCTTCTAAGAAATGGATTAAGCTTGCTTTTGAAAACACCGATTTGGGGTATCCGGCAATTGTGAATGTGGTAACCGATAAAATTTCCGATGATTGTAACGGTGAAAGAATTACTGAAAAAAGTGTTTGGCTCCAAATTGTCAGGAAGGGTGATTACTGGTGCACCCATTATTCTATTGATAAAAAAAACTGGAAAATGGTGCGTCTATTTAAACTACCGATGAAGAGAGAATTAATGTTGGGTATTTCCGCGCAATCTCCGCTCGGGAAAGGCTGCAAGGCGATTTTTAGAAATTTAACAATCAGTCCGAATACATATAAAGACATTCGCAAGGCGATTTAAGCACGGATTTTATATGTCCTGATAATCGTCAGCCATAAAAGAAGGGCAATTAAGCACTTTGCAATCACCAGTTATCCAACTTCCTCTTGGGCACTCAGCAACTGAAAGAAGCAACTCCTTTCGGGATGCAACCGAAATACTTGATTCATGATAAAAGATACCGTTTTATCGTAGATTTTATTTAATATGGAAAACAAAAAATAGAAATCAACTTAAATTTTGATTACTTTAATCATAGAAGATGAGGGCTATACTGCTAAACCGGTCTCATTAATGGAAATAAAATTACATCCCGGATTGAGGGGGAGTCGGTAAGCAGCATCACCAAACGGTCGATTCCCATGCCCATACCGCCGGTCGGAGGCATTCCGTGTTCCAGGGCAATTAAAAAATCCTCGTCCCAAACCATGGCCTCTTCATTTCCCTTGGCTTTTTCTTTAGCTTGCTCCAGGAACCGTTCCCGTTGATCGATCGGGTCGTTAAGCTCCGAAAAAGCATTAGCCGTTTCTCGTCCGTAAATAAAAAGTTCAAACCGGTAAGTAAATTCCGGCCGGTCGGTTTTCTTTTTCGCCAATGGGGAAACTTCGATCGGATGGTCAATTAAGAAGGTAGGTTGTACTAATTTGGGTTCTACAAACTCGGAGCAAATTTCATCCCAAACCATCCCTTTAGTGGCTTTGGGATCAATTTTTAAACCAAGGGAACGGGCAGCGGCCACCGCCTCTTCATCATTGGTGAGCTTCTCCCATTCAACTCCGGTATATTTTTTCACTGCATCCACAATAGAGATCCGCGACCAAGGCGGTGTTAAATCAATTAGTGTCCCCTGATACTCCAGTTTAGTCGAACCGTTTACTTTAACCGCTACCTCGGCAATTAATTGTTCGGTTAAGTCCATCATCACCTGGTAATCGGCGTAGGACTGGTAAAGCTCCAACATGGTAAATTCCGGATTATGCTTGGTGGAAATTCCTTCATTCCGGAAACAATGCCCGATTTCATAAACCCGGTCGAAACCGCCTACAATTAAACGCTTATGATAAAGCTCCAGCGCAATCCGCATGGTGAGATCCAAGTCTAACGTATTATGGTGGGTATTAAAAGGGCGGGCATGTCCGCCGCCGGCGATAACACTCAAGACCGGAGTTTCCACTTCGATAAAACCTTCCCGGTCAAGAAT
>JBJKPO010000234.1:0-11480 GCA_046706235.1 Bacillota bacterium
CGTTAATCTACAAGAATCAGACCGGCAATCCTGGCAGGATTTACAACGAATCATGGTTTCCGGCAGCAATAACCGGATCATTCCCCTGATGAGTATTATCGATATTAACCAGACAAACGGGCCGGTAAATATCGAGCGGAAGGATCAAGAAAGGAATATTACTATTTCCGCGGGCTTAAATAACCGCGATCTGGCGAGCGCAATGAACGATGTCCGCCGGGAGGTTTCGAAAATCAATTTACCGCCGGGAGTCAATATTTATTATGCCGGTGATTACCAGGAACAGCAACAGTCCAGCAATGAATTATTAGCCGCCTTATTACTTGCATTGGCTTTAGTTTATATGGTAATGGCGGCCCAATTTGAATCCTTTTTCGATCCCTTTGTAATTATGCTCTCTATTCCTTTTGCATCGGGAGGAGTTTTACTGGCGTTGCTGTTAACCGACACCAATATTAATACCCAGGTTTATTTGGGCTTGATTATGTTGGGAGGCATTGTAGTAAATAATGCCATTGTGTTGATAAGTTACATCCGAATCTTAATCGAGCAGGGATACGACTTAACCCAGGCGGTATTGACCGGGGCACGTTCCAGGTTACGGCCGATTTTGATGACTACCATTACCACGGTTTTAGGTTTATTACCATTAGCTTTAGAAATCGGTGAAGGGTCGGAAACTCAAACTCCATTGGCTCGAACTGTAATAGGGGGCCTCCTTTTTTCCACCATTTTAACCTTGATCCTGATTCCGATCATTTTCACGGTGATGGAAGGATGGTTGACTAAACTTTTCCGGCGTCGTAAACTTGTTTCCGGAGCTTTAATGGTATTAATTTTAATCGGTCTTGTATTTTTTAAAGGGAATCCGGTTCAAGCCGCCACGATTCAGCGATTGACTTTAAAAGACGCAGTTAGTCTAGCTATTCAAAATAATGAAGCAGGGAAGATTATTCGTCAAAAAAGAGAAATCGCCGCGGCGGTTTACCGGGAAAATACCGGGTCTAAAAAACTAAAACTATATTCCGAAGTTACCACCAAAATGTCCACGGGAAGTTCAAGTACCGAGTTAGGAGTAACCGCGGAGAAATCAGCGCCACTAAGTAATCTTGTCGGGCTGAAATCTTTATCCGACCGGTTGGCCGAGTATAATCGGGATATATCATTACAAAGCGCGGATATAGAGGAAACGCAATTAATTTTTTCAGTGATAACCGCGTATCAACAAGAAATATTAACCAAACGGGATTTACAGCTCGCTGAGGAAAATTATCAAAGAAGCCAACAGTTTTATGAGGAGGTAATGGTCCGCTCTAAACTCGGATTTACCGGTATTAGTGACGAGATGGGCGCACAGTCCCAAATTTTAAACGCTCAAGTGAGTTTAAACCGTTCAAAGCAGTTGTACCGGTTGTCACAGTTGAAACTCAGACAATTACTTAATATGGAATCCACAATCGAATTGGAATTGGTGCCGGTTCAAGCGGACCAACCGGAATTTGTCTTGACGGATTTACAGCAACAAGCCCATCAAAACCGGAAGGAAGAAAGTCAAGCCCGGGAAAACGTAATGCGAGGAGATACTCTGTTAAAAATCGTAAAATTATCAAAGCAATTGGGTATATCCTTTAATTGGGATCTGGAACAGGATAATTTTCAAACCGGTATTAGTTTATCCAACATAAACTCAAAAACCGGAGATTCGGAAGAATGGAGTTTAAATGGCGATGCCAGTGTTTACCCAATCCAAACAACGTTTTCAAGTGGAACCGGTGGTTCGGGTGAGCCGGTATTTAGTTTTACATTACGATGGACCTTTTTTGACGGGAGTGTCCGCGACGAACGTATCAAACAGGCCCAATTATTAGCGATACAGCTTGAAGAAGAACAAAAAAAGCTGGCTAAAAATATCGACTATGAAGTGGAGGAGGCATATTATAACTATTTAAACCAAAGTGACCGGGTTCACAGTTCAAAGCTTCAGGTAAACTATAACAAGATATATTTAGATGCCGCTCAATCCAAGTTAAGGGTAGGGATGGCCACTGTAAAAGATGTTTTAGACGCCCAGATTGTTTTACATCAATCCGAGCAAGAATATGAACGGGCGAAAAGCGATCTTTTTCTTGCGAAGATGTCACTCATAAAAGTAACCGGGCAATTGACGATTGATCGAATTGAATGACTATTAGCAGAGTTGCGATAAACCCAATTTAATAGCCAATAGGTATTACTCGCGCATTTTAGGGCGCGAACTCTTCGCCTCCTGAAAGGAGGCGGTAAAAAACCGGTACGCGTCACGATGACGCGAGTACTGCTAGTATTTAGGGTTTTCACACCGCTTTTAAGTCACAATGCATAGCAACCTCCTTTCAATGGGAATATTACTCTAATAGAGGCATTTTCCTTGAAAGGATGATTTATAATGAAGAACAAGTTAATCATTCCCTTACTTTTTTTAGTGCTGGTAATCACCGCGGGATGGGGATATTCTCAGTATCAAATGAGACGGCAGTGGGAAATCAACGCTGAAAACCAATACCAGCGGGCTTTTGAAGAATTGACCGGCCATATTGACAATATGGAAACTTCGATGTCCAGAGCATTAGTAGCCGGTTCCCTTCCGCAATCGGTACGTTTATTAACCGATACCTGGAGGGAGGCCAACTCATCCCAGGAAAACCTGGGACAACTTCCATTAACCTCATTAGAGTTATCCCGCACCAAAATGTTATTAGCCAAGACCGGCGCTTTCTGTTTCAATTCAGCTCAGAACCGGCTGTTGAAAGGAAACCGGCTTGATTCCAAAGAATGGAATACTTTACATAGCTTGCGGGATCAAGCCCAAATCGTTTTACGGCATTTAACTACATTGCGCCAACAGTTCTATAGTTCCCGTACCCGCTGGTTGGAGGTTGACCGGTTGGGACCAATGAGTGCCGTGGGTTTAGCCGGTAGCAGTTTTAAAAATAATAAAGTAACCAAAGCTTTCTTAATGCTGGAAGATGGCTTGCGCCGGGAACCCGATGTTCAATTTAATGGAAACAGCCTGGACTTTATTCCCAAACCAACCGGATTAACCGGGAAAAATATTAGTTCTCGGGAAGCAGTGGCGATTACACGCAGGTTCTTGGGACCGGATTTTAAAAACGCGGCCATAAAATACGACCGGATAATCCATGGCGGATTTCCTAGTTATATGATTACCGTTACGGACCCACGCCGCGGTAACCGGGAAATGCACCTAAGCATCAGTGTAAAAGGCGGACACCTTGCCTGGATGTTAGGAAATAGAAGTGTCGATACGGCTAAACTTAGCGTCAACCAGGCGGAGATTATCGCCAATTCCTTTTTAAACCGGAACGGGTATTCAAACTTGGAGCCGGTAAGCAAGGAGCGGTTTGCCAACATTGCCACGGTAACATTCGCCGCTAGGCGGCATCAGATTTTATATTACCCCGAATTAGTCAAAATGCAGGTTGCCTTGGATAATGGTGCGATTTTAGGTGTGGATGCGGTTGCTTTTTTAACTTTTAACAATCCACAAGAACCGCTTTTCCCAAAACCACGGCTTAGCGAAACTGAGGTTCGAAAACTAATGAATCCTCATTTTAAGCCAACTAAAATCAGGCTGGCGCAAGTCTTAGATGAAATGTATAATAAAGTTTTTTGCTATGAAGTAGCCGGTGATTTGAATGCGGATCATTTTTTAATTTATTATAATGCCAATACCGGCAAAGAAGAAAAGATCAGGAGAGTTGATTTAAACGGGAATGAGATCGAGTGATTAATAGAGTTGTGATAAACCTAAATAAATAGCTAATGAGTATCACTCGCGCATTTTAGGGCGCGAACTCTTCGCCTCCCGAAAGGAGGCGGTAAAAAACCGGTACGCGTCACGATGACGCGAGTACTGCTATTATTTTGGGTTTTTCACACCGCTTTTAATAGTATAACGGAAAAAGAGTACTAAATAAAAGACCTTGACAATTATCCGGGGAAGCATATATAATACATATTAATCAATATTATATTATTTAATTGCTTTGATAAGGAATAGTAACCCGTACCTTGTTTAAGAGAGCTGGTGGTTGCTGCAAACCGGTACAAGTAAAGGTGAATCCCCCTTGGAGTAGTAAGGTGAAACTATGCTAAAAAATTACTTGAAGAATAATAGCATAATTAAACCTTACCGGTAGATTTCCGTTATCGCTATAGAGAATCCGGCTTTAATTAAGCATGCGGGTTAAAATAGGGTGGTACCACGGCCTTTCGTCCCTAACAGGACGAAAGGCTTTTTTTATTTCCAATACTTTTTATAAAAAAGAAAGAGGTGTAGTTTATGGCTAAAATTTTAATCAGTGATCCGATTACACCGGCCGGAATCGATCTTTTCAAACAAGCCGGGTTTGAAGTCGAGGTGAAAACCGATCACACCAAGGAAGAACTAATCGCTAAAATACGGAATTATGATGCTTTAATCGTTAGGAGTCAGACTAAAGTAACCGGTGATATCATTGAAGCGGCTAGTAATTTAAAGGTAATCGGGCGCGCCGGTGTCGGAGTCGATAATGTGGATGTTGAGACGGCCACTAAAAAGGGAATTATTGTATTAAACGCGCCGGACGGAAATACAATTTCCACCACCGAACTTACTATTGCTATGTTATTGGCATTGGCCAGAAATATTCCTCAAGCTCATGGATCATTAAAAGGAGGGGCTTGGGACCGAAAAAGTTTTACCGGGGTTGAGATCAGCAGTAAAACGTTAGGTATAGTCGGCATGGGACGGATTGGGACCGAAGTCGCGAAACGGATGTTGGCTATGAATATGACTGTTATTGCTTACGATCCGTTTCTCACGAATGATAAAGCTGAGTCGCTGGGAGTAAAACTGGTTGAGTTGGATAAAATCATTACCGAATCGGATTTTATTACCGTTCATACTCCTCTGACACCGGAAACCAAAGGACTTTTTGGAGCGAAAGAGTTTGCCCGGATGAAAAAAGGAGTACGTTTAATAAATTGTGCCCGGGGCGGTATCTATGATGAGGCGGCATTGGCGGAAGCCATTAAGAGTGGGCAAGTCGCCGGAGCGGCGATTGATGTTTACCCCGTTGAACCGCCGGCCGACCGGACCTTGATTGATTTACCACAAGTAGTGGTAACTCCCCATTTAGGGGCTTCGACCAAGGAAGCCCAGGAAAACGTGGCGGTTGACGTAGCGGTTGAAGTAATTAAAATATTGAAAGGCGAGGCCTTTAAAAATGCCGTAAATCTCCCGCCGCTTCGTCCCGAGGTCCGAACCGCCATTCAACCGTTTTTCACTTTAATGGAGGCGTTGGGTAAATTTGCCGGCCAACTGGCCAGACCGGGAATCCATAAACTGGATATCAGTTTCCTGGGGGATATTTCAAAGTTGGAGACCAATTATCTGTCGACTTTGGTATTAAAAGGATTATTACAGGCGGATTTAGGGGACGAAGTTACCCAAGTCAACGCAATCTACCTCGCCAAAGAAAGAGGGATTAAAGTAACCGAGCATAAACTTCCTGATGCCACCGGATATTCAAGCTTGGTAAAGGTTTCGGCTTCGACTGATAAAGAAACTCATATATTGTCGGGTACCATTATTAATGAAGCCGAGGCCCGGATTGTGGAGATCGATGGATATCACTTTGATATCGCCCCCACCGGCAATCTGATTGGCATCCATCATACCGATCAACCGGGTGTCATTGGTGAGGTCGGTACTATTTTGGGCCAGCACGGGATTAATATTGCGGCGATGCAAGTGGGCCGCATTAAACAAGGTGGAAACGCGTTAATGCTTATTAATGTCGATTCCGCGACTAACGGGATTATTGAAAAGCTAGAGAATGTAAAAACCGTTGCTAAAGCCTGGGCTATTAGCTTATAAAATAAAGAATCTTTTTTAAAGTAGAGTCATTATCATTATTTCCAGCATATAATAAATAACTTCAAGCGTAGCCTTTTTGTCCAAAGCACGTTGAAGTATATGGGTTAGTCCCTAACCCGTTCGTTCCGTACGCTTTTATTGGAAAATATTTTTTCAATGATCGACAGAATCCTTGTTGGTTCCGGCTTTGTCCGGGTTATAGTATAATAAGGAGGGATTTAAATGATGGATAACCATCCTCCTAAAACCCTCCAAATACTAATCAAGGAACAATGGTTGGTTGAGAGTATTCGAGCTCTAGGTAGCGGTTATTATTCTCATCTGGCTTATCCGCTTCATGAGATTGAACCGGATGTAGGAAATGACATTCAAAACCCTAAATTGAAAGGGGTTTTAGGGGAGATTATCAACACTGATGGACAGACGGGCCAATTAATAGCAACAGTAGAAGTGGAAAGAGTTAACCATTTTCAAAGTTTTATTCGTTTTGATTTTCGTATACTGGAAATTAATCCATTTATTAGAGATCGGCCCGCACATTGTTGTATCAGGGTTATTAATCCGAACTATCTATGCTATTATCTTTAAAATCCGGTGTAAAACCGGATTTTTATATTTTTAAAAGGGATTGCATAACTCCCCGTGCCTCGAACCGGATCTTTACGGCCCTATTTGTAAATATTCGTTAAAGTATATTCTTAAGAATGTCGAAATTAATTAAGATAATTAGATTTTAACACACGGAAAACTTTATTAGGAGATGGTTTTATAATGTCTTTTCCGATTGAATCGCCGCGTAACCAAATTAATTTACTACGAATAGTATTAATTATATTGTTAATCCTGGTAGTTACATCAGGATTATCTTTGTTGATCAATAAATATGTTGTTCGGCCATATCTGACCCTTCGAAACCCGATGACTGTCTTACTGATAGGAGAAGATAAATCATTAATTAGATCTCCCGGTATGGATACACTTATTTTAGTATTTATTAATCCTGGTGATACTAAAATATCTTTATTTTCGATTCCTCCGGATAGCCGGGTGGAGGTCTCGCAACTCGATAAGCGGATTAGACAAGCTGGTATAAAAGGTGGTATCCGGCATACCGAACAATTGGTTTCCGAATTAACCAAAACAAAAGTCGACCATTACCTGGCGGCGGACTTTTATGGATTTCAGCAGTTAGTGGAAATACTTGACGGAGTTGAAGTGAACGTTACCGAAACAATTAGATACACCGATCGGTTTGGCCAGCCGGTTTTTGAGATTAATCCCGGGCGGCAAGTTTTAAACGGTGAACAGGCACTTCAATACGTAAGATACCTTGACTCTAAAGGGGAGATTGACCGAATCGCGCGGCAACACGCGATTTTAAACGCAATATTTGAAAAAGCCGGGCGTTCGAAAAGCTTTTATAAATTGATTAAGATTTATCAGGCGATTAAAAAGTATACGAAAACCGACTTATCCTTCCGGGAATTTTTTCAACTGGCGGTTTGCGCCAAAGCAATCGACCCGGGGCGGGATGTGGCTGCCTATGTTTTGCCGGGAATCCGGGAGGAAATATATTGGAAGCCGGATATGAGTGAGATCGAGAGATTAATTAAGAAAATCAAGTAATATCGTAGGAAACCGGGGGAGTTAATTGTTGATTGATGTTGTGCTTTCACCGCAACTTGCCGGAGATAAGCAATTAAAGAAGCAAGTCGTAATAATATTGGATATCTTGAGGGCTACCAGTACTATCATTACAGCCTTGGGTCAAAGAGCGCTTCGGATTATACCGGTGGTTGAACCGGATGAAGCCTTTGAATGGAAGCAAAAAATCGGGACGGACCGGTGTCTGATTGGAGGTGAACGGCGGGGTTACAAAGTCGGCGGATTTGATCTGGGAAATTCGCCGGGAGAATATACGGAGATAATTGTAGCCGGAAAAGATATTATATTATGCACTTCAAACGGTACTAAAGCAATTAATTGGGCTAATGACGCCCGTGAAGTGATTATCGGATCGTTTCTTAACATGGCGACGGTAATGAATTATTTAAAGATGAACGATTGTAATGATATTACGATGATTTGTTCCGGCCGCGATGGTGACTTAAGTCTGGAGGATTTGGCCGGCGCCGGGATGATAGTTGATGCCTTGCCGGACCGGATGCATACCGATACGGCAAAATTAGCTCAATATACCTATGAAAATGCTAAAAAAACCGGAATAACCGTATTCGTAGGCCAAACCGAACACGGCCGATATTTGAAAAAGATAGGAATGGATGAAGATATTGTTCTGTGCACCGCTTTAAATAAATTCCCAATTTTACCCAAGTTTAAGGATGGAGTAATCAAAATCCGAAATTAATCAACCTTGACTGGAGTTAACACACTCAATGTGTAATGTGTAAAATACTTTTTAGCTACCCTTTGAATATCAGCGGCGGTTACCTTGTCAATCAATTCCGGATATGTTTGATCATATTGGTAACCTACTCCCAGTAATTCAAAACCGCCTAAACGATCCGCTTGACTGCTATTGGTTTCATGGCTCATTAAGAAGTGGCCTTTTACAGCTTGTTTGGCGGCTTGCAGTTCTTCAGCGGGGACCAACTGGGTGGTTAACCGTTTGAACTCCGCGGTAGTCCCGGTTTTAACCGCTTGATAGTTTTTCGGCGCGGTGGCGATAAACGCGAAAATAATGGAAGGATAATTTGAAGCATAATAATCGGTGCTTACATAGTAAGCCAATCCATTATTATCCCGTAATTCGACGAATAACCGCGATCCCATGTCCCCGCCTAGAATATAATTAATAATACTCATAACTGGGCAATCTTCATTGGAAATTAACGGCGCTTGATACCCCAATACCATAAACAGAGCTTCCGAATTGCGGTTCTTAATGACTTGACGATCGTCATCCGGGGACGGCACGGTGGAAGAGGTCATCGAAAGTTCCGGACCTTTACTCCACTTGCCCAAGGTATCCTGGAATGTTTTTTCGATCTCCGGCGGATTGATATTGCCGACAATACTAATGACCATGTTATTTGGAACGTATGTTTTATGATACCAGGATACCAGGTCATCCCGGGAAAACTTAATCACCATTTCGGCAATTTCCTTCTGTTTGACCCCGATGGGGTATTCCCCGTAAAAAAGTTCCCGGAAATTCAAAAAAGCTTCGGTGAATGGTTGATCATAGGCGGTCGCCAACTGTTGCAGCATGATTTGCCTTTCTTTTTCAAACTCAGCCGCCGGGAAGGCCGGGTTTTGGAGAATATCCAAGAATACCGGCAGACTTTGATCAAAACCGATTAAAGTGGTAAGTAGCGATACATGCCCGTACTCCGAGTCGACCAGTCCGGCATCGATGGAAGCTCCGACGGATTCGGTTTCAAAGACGATATCCTTGGCGCTAAGGGTGGTTGTGCCTTTAATTAATACCTTCTGCATTAGCTTGGAAAGCCCCCGTTGGTTTTTAGGCTCGTAAACGGCGCCCATCCTGATGAAGGCATTTACTGAAACAACTTCATTGGTGGGATTAGGCTTGATTAATAGAGTCAAACCGTTATCAAAAACCCGTTTGATAATGGGAATCGTATTTTTTTCCACGCTGGTTGAATCATTGGCGTATAACGGTAATTGAATACCAGAATAAATCAAAACGGCTAAAAGAAGCGTTAACGTAATGAACCGCGCTTTAGATAGTTCGAAGGGCGCTTTTTTAAGGTCTCTACATAGTAATTTCATATTATTTCACCTCTTGTGGTTTAACGATCGCTAAAACATAAGCATTCGGATTTAAATACTTCTTGGAAATCCGTTGAATATCTTTAGGAGTCAATTTCATTAGTTTGTCGATAAATTTATCGGCATCTTTGATATCATGGTTTACTTGATATTCCCCGATAAAAGAGGCAATATCGGCGTCGCTTTCCATGGTATAGGCAATATCGCTTCTCACCAGCGCTTTAGCCCGTTGTAATTCCTCCTTTGAAACACCTTTGGCAATGATTTGACCAATAATCGATTTTATTTCATTTTCCAAATCAGATACTCCGGTATCTTTCATTTGGGCGTAAATTGCCATCATTCCGATATTCCGGTAAGTTTGATAACCGGCCGCGATCTCATTCACCAACTGCTTATCCTCAAGAAGGGTTTGGTAAAAATGGGAACTCCGGCCTCCTCCCAAGATTACCCCAAGAACGGTCAGGGCGGGGGCATCTTTATCCAGCATGCCCGGTCCTGGGAAGCCAAAATAAACATAAGTTTGATCCACGCGTTTTTCGATCTCGATCCGTCGAATCTCCGTTAGTTTGGGAAGTGAAAACGAGGGCGAACCTTTTTTGGGCCGGGCTTTAAAATCTCGAAAAAGCTTCCGGGTTTGTTCAACAATATGACTTGAATTTACGTCCCCGGCCACTACGATAACCATATTACCCGGAGTATAATACTTCTTATAATAATTTAAAAACGTGTCCCGGTTAATTTTAGCCAAAGAATCCGGTGAGCCTAAAATATCATTGGCATACGGAGTACCTTTAAAAACCGCCTGGTAAGCGAGTAATCCCAGTTTCCGGGGGGGATCATCCTCTTTAAGCCTTTTTTCTTCCAGGATTACCTTTCGTTCCCGATCAATTTCCACGGGATCGAAACTGGAGTTCATAATGGCGTCGGCCTCTATATCAAGCGCCAGATCGATATGCTCGCTCGGGACCACTACATAATAATGGGTCGTATCCAGGGAGGTCTGGGCATTGGTATAACCGCCTACGGCCGCGATTTCCCTGGCGATTTCCCCGGTTTTCCGTTTGGTGGTGCCCTTAAACAGCATATGTTCAAAAAAGTGAGAAATGCCGGTTTCATCAGCTGTTTCGTTTCTGGCGCCGGTTCCCACCCAAATATCAACAGCCGCGATCGGGGCGGAATGGACTTCTTTTACAATCAATGTCAGTCCGTTATCAAATTTTATTTTGGTGTAGGGGCTTAACAATGAACCTGAGGAACCACCCGGCACCGCCCAGGATACTGCTTGAAATATCAAACCAGCCAATATGATCAAAATAAATACACGGTAAATTAGCCGTTTAATGACTTGAGATTGCAGTTTCATTTAATACCTCCAAACATGCATTTATGGCAAAAAGAACATAGCATAAATCTTTTTGTCTATTGGACATTTATTCGGTTTATTCGTTAAATATCCTCTCTCAAATATAAAATCAATTACCTGCCTGTTTTTTAAAAAAAGCTCAACGTCTTTCATAAAAAAGTATATTGCCCAGGAAAAAAAAATTCAAATTTCGGATCTCCGTAATTTAATCAACGGAATTAATCTAATTCTTGAGGAGGAGCTTTAAAAATGACAAAAAAAATAGAGGATTTTACAGCATGGGAATAATTGTTTTGGGCGGATTTGTCGTGGGACTCGGCGCCGTGGCCCCAGTTATTATGTTAAGGGTCCCATGAATTCGATCTTAATGAAGTGAATGCCACTATATTTTTAACAATGGGGTTGCCGGTTTTATTAATAGGCTGTTACTATAATATC
>JBJKPO010000235.1:0-4275 GCA_046706235.1 Bacillota bacterium
TCCTGGTAAGTTTTTTGGTTGTCGCTTTAATCGTTGTTTTTTGCTTCGTCCTAAGGAGTTCGTGCAAGATTATTTTACCCCCTTTCCACCATTCTTGAATCCGTCCCGAACGGGCTTTTTTAGTAAAAGAAGTAAAAAGTTAGTTTTTATATGATTGTAAAGATAATCAAGGATTTTATTACTGAAATAAACGTGGATAGCGATTTTATTAAGACTAGCGAATATTGATCGAAGATAAACTAAATTTGGATAGAAAACAAGATAATGATAAAAAGTATTCGACGCATAAAAGATATTTCCTGGTTTTTCTTTTTGAATTATAGAATCATAATAAAACAATCCTGCTAGAGTTTACTATTTAGCAGGATTGTCTTTTCACGGTTGCAATATTTTGAAACCGGAATTACGATATCCTGGAAAGTGAAAAAATAGCCGGTTTATCATTGGATACATCGGAGATCCCGGTCCGGTTCGCATGAAACAAATACCGGCCGTCGGAAATAAAGATATAAGTCTTGGAGCCGAACTTTATCGGAATTTTCCGAATTTGATTATTATTATTCACAATAAGATCCTCCTGAAAGAATAGATGATGCAATATCCAGTTGACAGTATCTTGAAAAATTTCTATCTAATAATAACCGATCAATGTAAAATTGCGATTTTATTTCTGTTAAAACTTGTTAACATAAGCAATGAATACAATATTTTGAAATTAATTTTCAAAAAATGAAAAACAGAAGTACATACCATTGGCCTAACGCATAGATTATTTTGAACAACTACTCTTTACTAAAGGAGCGATGCAGGCGTGAACGGTAAAGTACGTAATTTTTTTCCGGGCGGTAATACTTCATTAGGCTTCTTTTCGTATTACGATCAAATAATTGCACCCGATGCGACCAGGATTTTCATTGTTAAAGGCGGTCCAGGGGTAGGTAAAAGTTCTTTCATGAAAGAGAGCGCGGTGGTCTTAAATAATCAAGGTTTTGATATTGAGTTGCATCACTGTTCATCAGACCCGGAGTCCCTGGATGGAGTGGTTTTTCCGCAAATCGGGGTGGCAATGATCGACGGTACCAGTCCACATGTGGTTGATCCGCGAAATCCCGGAGCAGTCGATGAAATTTTACATCTTGGCGATTATTGGGATGAACAGGGTATGCGTTGCGGCAAGACTGAGATTTTAACTCTTAATCGAGAGGTTGGCCGGCTATTTCACCGGGCTTATCAGTATTTAAAGGCCGCAAAAACTATTTATGATGGTCAGAAAGCACTTTATAGCGAAGCTCTCGATCAAGGCCTGGCAAATAAAATTACGGCGGACCTGATGAAAATGATCTTTAAAGAACATCCGGTAACCCGGAAGTACGGAAAGATCCGAAAATTATTTATTAGTGCCATTACTCCCAATGGGTATCTTAACTATTTAGATGATTTAATACAAATAGTTCCCTGGATTTACGCGATCGAGGGCCCTCCAGGTTCCGGGAAAGCGATACTTCTTGCCAAACTGGCGACGGCGGCCCAGGAACGGGGAATCGATTGTGAAGCATTTTATTGCGCGTTTGACCCTTATAAAATCGAGCACCTGGTATTACCGGCGCTTGGTATTGGAATCACTACCGCTGTGGAACCACACCGGATTGATATTCGAAAGGCAAGCATGGTTATCAATATGGAGGAATGCATTGATTTGGCAATGATCGTTCCTCATAACGAATTTATTGAAACCGACCGGCGGTTGGTTGAGAACCTCCTTAACCAAGCAATCGAAACTATTGCGCAAGCCAAGTCGGTACATGATGAAATGGAGCAGTATTATATTCCCAATATGAATTTTACGGCCATCGGTGAATTACGGCAGCGAATCATCAAACGAATCTTAAAATATGCCGCCGATAAGGAAATACTGCAAAATTGATTTTCATTATGTGAAAAAGATTGCTTGACTATTAAATAGCATTGTGTTAAGTTGAATAAAAAGAAGTATTTCTAGATAATGAATCAGAATCCGGCAATTTGTTGTTATATTTTTGAAATATTGTCATTATGAAGTAAAGGAGTTTTTATGAGTCGCGCTCGAAAATACAATGGTGGGGGAACCATCCAATCGGTTATGCGGGCTTTATCCTTATTGGAAATACTGGCTAAAGAGACCAATTCGCTTTCATTGTCCGAATTGGCCCATAAATCCAATCTAAAAATGTCCACTGCGCACCGGTTACTTACCACATTAATGAACCGGGAGTTTGTGGAACAAGATAGCGTAACATTACGATACCGGCTTGGCATTAAGGTATTTGAGATTGGAAACGCCGCCTTAATTATTAACGACCTTCGTTCAGTGGCCCGGCCGTTTCTGAAGGACCTTTCCGAACGGGTTAATGAAACAATAAACTTGGCGGTTTTGGATGGAACGGAAGTAGTTTATATCGATCAGATGGAGTCCACTAATATTATTATTGTAAAGATGTTTGCCAGGATTGGAAGCAGGGGACCGGCATATTGTACCGGAACAGGTAAAATTTTACTGGCTGATTTACCGGTTGATGAGTTGCGTAAACGGTTTGCCGGAACTGAATTCATCAAATTCACCGAATACACCATTACCGATCTGGAGCGTTTGATTGAAGTATTAGTTCGAATAAAGGATGATGGTTATGCTTTGGATTATTCGGAACGCGATCTGGGAGTCATCTGTATCGCCGCTCCGATTAAAAACTATGAAGGGCGGGTTCAAGCCGCCATCAGTGTGTCCACCCCCGCTCAACGAATGTCTCCCGAACGGATTAAACAGGAAATACTCCCCGCTTTACTGGATATTTCGGGCCGGATTTCACAAAAAATGGGCTATCATGGCCACTGATAGATAAGGATAATTAAATATAAAAAAACGGCCTGAAAAGGCCGTTTTTTGGCGGATTTTACACAATTCCTTGAGCCATCATTGCTTCGGCTACTTTAAGGAATCCGGCGATATTGGCGCCTGCCACCAAATTGTCAGGCATACCGTATTCTTTGGCGGCTTTGCTGGAATTGCGATAAATATTGATCATAATGTTCTTCAACTTAGCATCGGTTTCTTCAAAGGTCCAGGAATACCTCATGCTGTTTTGGGACATTTCCAAAGCGGAAGTGGCAACACCACCTGCATTGGCAGCCTTGGCCGGGGCGAATAACACTTTGTTCTTTAGGAATACTTCAACCGCCTCTGGTGTTGACGGCATATTCGCACCTTCACCAACCGCCCAGCAGCCGTTTTTCACGAGAATTTCAGCGGATGCTTTATCGATTTCGTTTTGAGTAGCACTCGGAAGGGCGACATCACATTTGATGGTCCAGATACCGCTGCAGCCTTCCTTATAAGTAGCGCCGGGATTGGTTTTAACATATTCGCTGATTCGTTTCCGCTCGACTTCCTTAAGCTGTTTCACTGTATCCAAATTGATACCTTTGGGATCGTAAATATAACCGTTGGAGTCGCTTAACGCAACTACTTTTCCACCGAGTTGATGAACCTTTTCGGTAGCGTAGATGGCGACATTACCGGAACCTGAAATAACAACTGTCGAGCCCTTGAAGGACTTGCCTTTATCTTTAATCATTTCATCAACCAAGTAACATAAGCCGTAACCAGTGGCCTCGGTTCGTACCAAGCTGCCGCCCCAGGCCAATCCTTTACCAGTCAAAACGCCTTCATACAATTTGGTAAGCTTCTTATATTGGCCGTACATGAAACCGATTTCCCGGCCGCCGACTCCGATATCGCCCGCCGGTACATCAACGTCGGCCCCGATATGCCGGAATAATTCACTCATAAAGCTCTGGCAGAAACGCATTACTTCCCCATCGGATTTTCCCTTGGGATCAAAGTCACTGCCGCCTTTAGCGCCACCAATCGGTAAACCGGTCAAGGAATTTTTAAAGATCTGCTCAAAACCTAAAAATTTAATGATTCCAATATAAACGGAAGGATGCAACCGCAGACCGCCTTTATATGGTCCGATGGCGCTGTTGAACTGAATTCTGAAACCGCGATTGACTTGTACCTTACCGCTATCATCGACCCAAGGCACTCTGAAAATAATTTGCCGCTCGGGTTCAACGATCCGGTCCAGGATTCCGGCTTTAACAAACTCGGGATGCCTTTCGACAACCGGTTCCAAAGACTCTAAAACCTCTTTTACCGCTTGGTGAAACTCCGGTTCATTCGGGTTTCTTTTAACAACTTGTTCCATTATTTGGGATACATACGACAATCGCAAAACCACC
>JBJKPO010000236.1:0-3030 GCA_046706235.1 Bacillota bacterium
GCGCCGTTGGCAAATACGTTATAACCGTTATGGGATTCACTGTTGATGACAATTTCCTGGCCGGCGGAAACCGCGGGAATTAAATATGTATCATTATTTGAAGTCCAGTAAATGTCATCCAGGTATACAACATCGCCCGCCATGGTACCGTTAACACTTAACAACATGAAATAATGCGTAATCATACTAAAATCAAGACCCGCCAGATCAGCCATCGGAATCTTGATATCATGCCACTGACCGTCATTAGCATAACCGTATTCAGCGGATAATGCCGCCCATCTTGAGGTGCCGCCGCCATATTCGATACCGGCTTTAAAACCGCAGGCCGCCGTCGTTTTTATCTTAAAACACAAATAAGAGTTCCCGTAATTTGATAAATTGTCGCCGGTAGCAGGGCCGATAATACCCAGACCCATCCATCCCTTATTACCAATTGTTAGTTGATAACATTGACTGCCTTCCCCGCTGGCGCCGGGACTAGCGGTAGCCAGTGTAAAAGTATCGTCCCAGATGTTAAAATTAGCGCCCCGGGCAAATGCGTCAAGTCCGGTATGAGTTTCCGAATAAATAGCCAAAGGTTGAGACGCGGGGGGTGATTGGGGAAGAGTCAAGGTCGGATCGGTATAAACCCTCACCCAGTCAATTTGATAACTTTGCGGCAACGGCGCGGTAACCTGGGCCGGATCGGTTATCGGGGGATTCCAGAAAGTGCCGCCGATACCGCAACCGAGAATGATGAAAAACGGGAAATTAAAGCAATTAGACCCGCTTGGATCGCCGATTCCCATTGAACTTACCTGAACTCCGTCAAATTTGAAGGTAATCAGGGCCGGAGTCCAATCCATTTCGTAAATATGCCAATCATCCGCCAGCCGCTGATCGTTTACATAGGTATTGCCGCTGTCGGCTTGTCCGGTATAGGATGCTCCCGTTACAAACCAGTGAAAACTGGAAATAACGGTATTATCGCCACTGATGCCGTTGCCGCCCATCATTTCCACGATATCTAATTCACCGCATTTGGGCCAGGTTTTATCTTTATAATTGTTGCCAAGCAACCAGAAAGCCGGCCATACGCCGTATCCGTAAGGCATTTTAATCTTGGCGGCCACTTTGCCGTAACGGGGAGCGAACCGGCCGTAAGTGTTGATCCTGCCGGTGGTAAACGATTTCCCTTGATAATTTTCCCTGATCATCCTGAGATTAAGGACCCCGTTATCGATATAGACATTTTGGGGCCTATCGGTACAATACGCAAGTCCGCCATTGGTATCAGGCATAACCTCATATTGCCATTTTGAAAGGTCCAGGTTCGCTCCGTTAAATTCATCCGCCCATTGCAGGACCCAAGGTGAACCGGGATCGAAACTGTCCGCGTATGACGAAGAATGAACGCAACTAACCGAAAAAGTACAAAACAACATCACCAGAAACAAACTACCTGCCATTAATTTTCGTAACATAATATCCTCTTATCCTCCTTTAATTTACCAATACGTTTTTATTTATCTGGTTTTCTTTAATGATAATTTAATAATATATCGCCCTCCTTTTTACAATTCTACTAGATTTATGTAAAATAGTTAACATTGTTACGGTAAACATTTACAACCAATAACTTACTTTTCATTTTTAAATCCGTGGCACCTGGATTACAAAAGTTGGCCATCCATTTTTAATATTTATAAACACTTAAACTGATTTTATCTTAACTTTTCGGAGTCCGGTTCGTCAAGTAAAATTTTGAAAGGGTATTGTCGCAAATAATCCGAAAAAGTAATCGGTATATTCAGGGCCATTTTTCTATGCTACAATATTACTAAAATACTGGCTCCTCACTCCGCTTTCAGTTTAACGTTATAATAATAGTAACAATCGGGAGGATAAATAAAATGAAAGTATTGTTTATCGGAGGCACCGGGGTGATCAGTGAAGCTTGTTCCCATATGGCCGTTAAAAAGGGATTCGAGTTATATCTGTTAAACCGGAGATTGAAGGATGTACCCCCGCCCGAGGGCGCGCGGCAAATCAAAGCCGATATTGGGGATGAGGAGACCGTTTCCCATTTGTTGCAAAACATGACCTTTGATACGGTGGTAAACTGGATTGCCTTTGAACCGAAAGATATCCGGCGGGATGTGGACCTGTTCCAGTCCAGGACCGGCCAGTACATCTTTATCAGTTCCGCCTCGGCATATCAAAAACCGCCGCATGATTATATCATCACCGAAGCGACCCCGCTTATCAATCCGTACTGGGAGTATTCGCGCCTTAAAATCGCCTGTGAGCAAGAATTGAGGCGTTCTTATCAGCAACATGGTTTTCCAGTGACCATTGTCCGCCCGTCATATACCTACTCGCCGCGGATGATCCCCGGTTCGGTCGGGAAAGGCTACACCCTGATTCACCGGCTTAAACGGGGAAAAAGAATTATCGTCAACGGCGACGGCCAATCATTATGGGTAATGACGCACCAGCGTGATTTTGCCAAAGGATTTACCGGATTAATCGGCAATCAGAAGGCGATTGGAGAGAGTTGACATATCACTTCCGACGAAGTTCTGACCTGCGACCGAATCTATCAAGCGAACGGCCGGGCAGCGGGGTTTGAACCGGATATTATCCATATCCCCTCGGACTTGATCAATCATTTCGATCCTAAAACCGGAGCCGGTTTACTGGGGGATAAAGCATACAGCGCGATATTCGACAATAGTAAGATTAAACGTTTTGTGCCGGACTTCAAGGCCGATATTCCGTTTGCCGAAGGAATAAAAGAATCGGTCGCCTGGTTTGAGACCGATCCGGCCCGCCATATCGTGGACGAAGCGGCGGACCAAATGATGGACCGGATTATCGCCGCTTATGAGAAGAGTTTTTTATAGGCGGCTGGAAAAATTTAACTCATTTATAGTTGCTATAATCCATGCCAAGTTTAATAAAATCCCTTGTTCTGATAATAAATTGATTTATCGAAGGTTGAAAAGCGGGTTTGCAGTTTTTGGTATTCCGCGTTGAACTCATTCA
>JBJKPO010000237.1:0-2706 GCA_046706235.1 Bacillota bacterium
TTTTAACACCAGCGGAACCTATCTCGGCGAGTTCGGATCTCAGGGTACCGGAAACGGCCAGTTTTCATCCGCAATGGGGATAGCGGTATGCTCAGAAGGCGGCGACGAGGTGGTTTATGTCGGAGATGAACAGGTCGCATTGAATAAAACCAGGATTCAAAAATTCCGTAAAAACTAATTTATCTGTTATCATGGGCTGTCCCAATGGGTACAGCCCATTTTTTATTTACAAACTACTATTCACTCAAAATAAACGCTACAAGATTCTCTACTCGGATTCCCAATGGGACATATCCGACGATCATCAGCAAAGCTCCAATAGAACTTATCGCCTCTCCCCCGGACCGAAAGATTATTCCATTCTTAATGCCGCCTTAAGATAGGGATCATCTTCCGTTAAACCATAAATGATATTTAACCTGAATCCGGCAAGTAACTTAAAAGTCTTTCTAAATAGGAACTTGCCGGATTCAGTAGATGAACCCGATCCGGCAAATTTTTCTTTGCATTTCAAGAAAAATTTAAATGTACTTGCCGGATCGAGGTTTAAAATATAGGGATGATTGTCATTTCAAAAAAATTTAAAAACGGTACCGGTTATTGGGAGCAAGAATTATCGGTATTGCCGACGCCTATCACGCCATGATTTCCGACCGTCCTTATCATAATGGAACCGAAAGTAAAAAAAGCTCATCCGGTTGCTGGTTACCCATGGAAGCAATCGACTGGATACTCCCGATATTAGTATCCTTCATGTGTTATTTTAGATTGACGTTGATTTTGCGCCATCTCTTTTCCAATCACTCGATTGATTGCAAGGGCTGCCTTGACAATAACGGGTTATCTTAATAATACAGTCCATTTACAGGCATGTTATAGGTTGTATTGCCAGTCAGCCATTGATTAATAGTCATACTGTAAACCACTATGCCGCGCATCTTCACCTGAATGGAATAAACCTTTCAATCATCCCCCATACCATGCCTTATCAAACAGGAGCTCAATTTGCCGTCCGTCATCAAGCCGCATGCCGAAGAAAATATCGTCATCGGTCCCGGCCCACAAAACATTAGCGGTATGAATGGTGACATCCACCGCCCCGATATAAGCCGGGTTATTGGAATTGAGTCCGTTCACCATCCAGGAATACTGGGTATTGCCATAGAACCACCGGTTCAAGATCCGGTATTGCACCGGAACATTATCCAGGCTCACCATAATCGAAAACTCGGTTTCCGCGGTATTCACTGATTACACCACTACTAGTAACGCCTACTATTACGTTATTGTAAGGGAAAATGACGATAATGACGGCAACGGACGTAATGACGAGGCAATTTCATCCCCAATCTGGATTCAATAAAGTTCTATTGTCAAAGTAATTAATAAAGCCAAAAGGGTGTTTTACAAATAACACCTTTTTGGCTTCTTGGTTTTGATATTTTAAGGAACCTACAATGACCATCATACCGACTACTTCGTACGTTACAGGGATGCCTGTATCCGAACCGTTTGCGCGGTAAAGTCCACAAACACCTACTTGACTTAAACTACGGTAGTTTCCGAGCAACTATTGTCAGAACCAGTCTTGACCATTACCGGGAAAGTTTCCTCCCACCGGAACAATCAGACCGGAGACCAGTTTGGTTTCTCAAAGAATCCTTACTGTTTAGCTGTTCGACCGATAAAGACCTTTAAGTCTTATACGAAGCCCTTATCACGGTTATCAGCCACTGCAAGTTCCAAGTATAGAATGACTAATATCAGGCCTGTTTATGTACTCCAATTATTTCTTTGATTGGAAACTATTGCATGCATAATTAAAATAAATTTTTAATGTTTAGAGGAAAGGTTAAATAAATATAGTATATAATTATAGAGGAGGCTATTCTAAAGATGAAAATCGGAATCGGAACATTCAATACTAGAAATTTGGCCAATCCGGAGGTTGAGTTTTATCCGAAGGAAAAATACTCTCAATCGGAGTACTTAAACAAGATTGCCTGGATTCAAACTCAATTAAACCGGATGAATTGCGGAATCGTGGGATTTCAAGAAGTATTTCATGAGGAAGCTTTAAAAGACGCTCTTTCCAAAACAAATCTGGCGGCGGCCGAAACTTTTATAGCGGTAAATACCGATAATCAACCCTGTGTCGCCATTGCCTCCAATTATAAAATCCTCGAAAAAACCGCTATTACGGATATACCCGATGCCATAACCCAAAATCTGGAGAACCATTCCAATATTACCAGATTTTCAAGACCGGTGCTAAAAGTAAAAATCGAAATCGAACAGGGATACCCAAACATCTTTTTGGTCGCCCATTTAAAATCAAAACGGCCCGAGTATATTAACGACGAAGAACAAAAAGATTTATACTCATATTTTCTAGGAGTATCCCGGTCATTAATCAAACGCTGCATCGAAGCCGCCGGTATTCGTAAAATAATCATCGATAGCATTAAGGACAATAATGAACCGCTGGTTTTGCTCGGCGACTTAAATGATTCGGTCCGGGCGGTTACCTCGGCGCTAATTGCCGGTCCCAATCCTTATAAGTATTTAAAAACGGACGAAAAGATAAAATACTGGGATGTAAAACTATATAGCGCTTTTGATATCATTACTCAAAAGACGCTCGCCAATATTTGGTATACCCATATTTATGACGGAAACTATGAAATCCTGGATCATATCTTCGTA
>JBJKPO010000238.1:0-1731 GCA_046706235.1 Bacillota bacterium
CCCCTTCACCAATTGGTAAAGGGGTTTAAATAATTTAATCATGAATGAACGCAATCAGACTATCTGGCCGCCGGAATCGGTTTGGTCACCAATTTTTTCTCCTGACGGTCCTTATAAACCGCCCAGATGGGACTGGCCACGAAGATGGAGGAATAAGTTCCGGAAGTGATCCCGACTACCAGACCGAAACAAAGCTCACGGACATTGGGAACCATAACGAAGAACACCAGGATTGCCAGGACCGTGCTAAAGCTGGTATTCAACGAGCGGCGGAATGTCTCCAAAATACTGTCGTTGGTGACTTCCACGAACGGAGTCCCCTTGATCCGGTATTTTGCATTCTCCCGGATCCGGTCGAAAACTACAATGGTATCGTTGATCGAATAACCAAGCACCGTTAATAAAGCCGCAATGATGGTGGCGTTTACCTCGACTCCGAATAAGCCGAAGAAGCCAAGCACTACTAAACAATCATGCAACAAGGCGACAATGCCGGCAATTCCCGAAATCAGTTCGAACCGGAACCAAATATAAATAATCATTAAAATTGACGCAATGATTATCGCCCATAAGGCATTTTGCAACAGTTCTTTTCCGATTAAGGGATTGATCCTGGTAATTTCCAGGCCTTGCTCGGTCACCGCTTCCTGGCCGAATTTCGCTTCCAACGCCTGAATTACGATCTTTTGTTCGGAATCATTTAAAAAGCTGGTATTGTTTATTACTTTATTCGGCTTTATGCCGCTTGAATCCGGATTCTGCCCCGGTTGCGGCGGGCTGAATTTCAGCCCCGGGATTTGGGTTTTTACCGAATTTAAAACCGCCGCTACCTCAGCGGAAGAAACCGCCTTGGATAACGGAAAATAGATTTTGGTCCCTCCGGTAAAGTCAATCCCTAAATTTAACGGATTTACCTGTTTGGTTCCCCAGCCGTTATGAGGATTAAAAAGCACAAAAAAGATGCTTATCACCATAACAAACAGGAAAAATCCCACAAAGTACCCGCGATATTTCATAAGGTTCATTATCCCTCAACCTCCTTGAAACCGAATGATTTTGCGTAACGATCCGGATCGCGTTCGATCTTCCAGTCGATCAACATCCGGGTAATTATCAGGGCGGTAAACATACTGATTAATACTCCAAGTGACAGGGTTACCGCGAAACCTCTGACCGGCCCGGTGCCAAAGAATAACAACACCGCGGCGGCAATCAAGGTGGTTATATTGGAATCCAAAATGGCGGTAAACGCCCGGTGAAATCCGGAGTCAACCGCGGCCCGCACCCGTTTGCCGTTCCGTAACTCATCCTTGATCCGTTCAAAAATAATCACGTTGGCATCCACGGCCATCCCGAACGACAGCACTAAACCGGCCAGTCCGGGCAGGGTTAATACGCCACGAATTACTACTAAAACTCCCAAAAACAAAATGCCGTAAATAATCAGCGCTACGTCGGCCAGGCAACCCAGTAAACCATAAAAAACCAACATAAATACGATTATCAACCCAATTCCAATAATCCCACCAATAATGCTCAAATTTACAATTTCCTTACCGAGGGTCGGCGCAACCTGATTAGATTCGACCACTTTTAATGAAATCGGCAACGCCCCGGATTTAATCAACAAAGCATCCCTGGTGACTTCTTCCTTGGTGGTTTTACCTCCCATTTCAATAACCCCGCGCCCGTCGGGAATCGGCGACTTAATCACCGGGTTCATTAATTCGG
>JBJKPO010000239.1:0-2312 GCA_046706235.1 Bacillota bacterium
TGGCGTCAATCCGGTCGAAATATCGCGGCGATCGATCGAGTATGCCCTTTCATACCGGAATGACGTTGTAATTATTGATACCGCCGGACGTTTGCATATCAATGAAGAAATGATGGCGGAGGTCCGGGAAATTAAAACCGCGGTTCATCCCACCGAAATTTTATTGGTTTTAGATGCAATGACCGGACAAGATGCGGTGAATGCCGCTGCTTCATTTAGAGATGCCTTTAAAAACGGCGTGGATTCCGTCAGTGATTTAACAGGAATCATTCTCACCAAATTAGACAGTGATACCAGAGGCGGGGCTGCTTTATCGGTCCGGGCCGTAACCGGTTGTCCGATAAAGTTCATTGGTTCCGGCGAGAAAATGGATAATTTGGAGATATTTCATCCATCCCGGATGGCATCCCGGATTTTGGGAATGGGGGATGTATTAACTCTGATCGAGAAGGCGGAAGCGAGCATCGATCCCGGTAAAGCCAAAAATTTGCTGGAACGAATGCGCAAGTCTGAGTTCACTTTGGATGATTTTCTCGATCAAATGCGCGAAATGAAAAAGCTGGGTTCTTTGGAACAGATTTTGGGAATGCTGCCCGGAATTCAAGCCAAACAGTTAAAGGGAGTTCAACTGGATGAGAAAGATATGGTTAAAATGGAAGCGATTATTCAATCAATGACCAAACAAGAACGGGCCAATCCGGGGATTATTAACGGCAGCCGCCGCAGGCGAATCGCCGCCGGTTCGGGAACAACGGTTAATAATGTCAACCGGTTATTACAACAGTTTGAACAAAGCCGGAAATTAATGAAACAATTCGCGGAAATGGGCCATAAAGGCAAAATGCCGAGGTTTCCGTTTTAATAACAATAAAAACTATGATTAAAGATTACAGATTAAAAGATAATCTACATGAAAGGAGGTGACCGTATGGCGGTTCGAATCAGGTTGAATAGAATGGGCGCGAAAAAAAGGCCGTTTTACCGTTTAGTGGTGGCGGATTCCCGTTCGCCACGCGACGGGTGTTTTATTGAAATCTTGGGACATTACAATCCCATTGCCGATCCAGTCGAGCTGGTGGTGGATAAAGAAAAAGCGGAGGATTGGCTAAAAAAAGGCGCCAGGCCATCCGACACGGTAAAAAGGCTTTTAAAACAGATTGGCGTTATCGCCTAGGCTTGGTCTTGGTTATTTTTGTTTGATAATTCGATATTTTGTTTTTTTATGCTCGGAGCTTTTCAACGCTGGATACTTTTAAAAAGCTTTTGGCAAATAACGAGGTGTTACCATGAAAGATTTGGTCTTACAGATCACTAAAGCCCTGGTCGATCACCCGGAAGAAGTAAAGATAACTAGACGTGAGTATAATAATCAAACCCTTCTGGAGATTACAGTGCACCCGGATGATGTCGGGAAAATAATCGGGAAACAGGGTCGGATCATTAAAGCGATCCGCACCGTGGTAAAAGCTTGCGCCATTCGTGATAATTATAAAATAGCCGTTGAACTTGCCAATCGATGAAATTATCGGTGCAAACTATTGATTTAATCGCGGTGGGAGAGATTATTAAACCTCAGGGAATTAAAGGCGAATTTAAAGTAATTCCTTTAACCGACAACCATCAACGTTTCGGTGAAATTCGCAGGGTTTACTGGAAAGCCGCCGGTGGATTACGGGAATTATATCTTGAGTCTTACCGTCCCTTTAAAGAATTTGTATTATTAAAATTCCGCGGCATCGATAATCTAACCGAGGCTGCGTTATTGGGAAAGGGTTTGATTTGGATCCCTCGAGCCGAGCGGCCGAAACTACCTGAAGGCCGGTTTTATTATGATGAAATCGAAGGCCTTGATGTTGTTACGATAACCGGCGATTTTTTAGGGAAAATTGTCCGGATTATCACAACCGGTTCCAATGATGTATATTGTGTTTCTAATTTTGGGCGGGAACTTTTGATCCCGGCGCTTGAAAGCGTCATTAAAAGGATTGATCTTGATAGCCGTCGAATGGTGGTTCAATTACCGGCGGGTCTTTTGGAGGATGAAATATAGTGCTCATTCAGATAATGACACTGTTTCCGGAAATGTTGGCCGGCCCCTTCGAAAATAGTATATTAAAAAGAGCTCAAGCCCAAAAATTAGTCGAATTTAGACTGTTGAATTTTCGGGAGTTTACCACGGATAAACACCGGACAGTCGATGATGTTCCTTATGGCGGCGGGAGTGGCATGGTATTAAAGCCGGAACCGATTTTTCGATGTTTACAATACGCCAGGCAAGCAGCCGCCTCTGATCCATTTGTAATTTTGCTTAC
>JBJKPO010000240.1:0-14123 GCA_046706235.1 Bacillota bacterium
GTCCGCTATCATGGTATCCCGGAAACACCACCCGGTATTGGGGCCGGTGGAGGGATTAGTCAAAGAAGAATTGCATATCACGCGATTGGAGTATATCGATAATCCGGACGAATATGTTTCATTCACCATAAAGCCGAATTTCCCGGTTTTAGGTCCGAAATACGGGAAACAGTTGAAAGAGATTGCCGCTGAGCTTACTAAAAGCAACGCCGCGTCTTTAGTGAAGGATTTACGGGACAGCGGCGCGGTCCGGCTGGAAGTGGCCGGCACTCAAGTCACTTTGGCCAATGAAGATTTGGAGGTCAGGGTCCAGGATAAGGAAGATTTTGCGGTGGAGATGGATCATGGGCATTATGTAGTGCTGAATATTGCTTTGACGCCGGAATTGATCGCCGAAGGCCTGGCCCGCGAAGTCGTTTCCAAGGTTCAGAACATGCGCAAGAACGCCGGACTGGAATTAACCGACCGGATTAACCTCCAATATGTCGCCGGCGATGAGGTCGCCGCCGCAGTGAAGCAATTCCGGGATTATATTCAAAATGAAACATTGGCAGTGGCGGTGGAACGTAAAACCGGCGCCGGCGAATCCTTTGAACACTGGGATATCAACGGTCATCCGGCGGATTTGCGGATTAGTAAAGCATAAGTTCCTGATTCAATCATAAAATATACGAAAAGTTGAAGGTGTCTTTTAAATCGCCTAAAATCAACTCACCCCCTGAGATTTATTGCGCTTAATGTAACTTTTGAGCCATCCCCCTCTCTATCATGAAGATGATCGCAGAAGTAGCTCAGTAGAGAGGGGGAACTAGGGAGTGAGTTGCTTTTAGGTATCTTGAATTTGCGAAGAACTTATTTTGGGTATTTTATTTTTTCGAGGAAAAATATTTTATTATAGTCTGAAAGATCAATCGGTGATTATCGCCCGAAATGCCTTGGAACACGGTGAAGAGGATCATAACAGTGAAGACCGGGTCATTTCGGTGTTTATTTATTTGTATAAATAAAAAAGAGGCTGTCCCCAAAAATTTATATCTTTTGGGACAGCCTCTTAAATATATGGATTCACTATTCGAGTAACTTTAAAACATTTTGCGGTTGCATTTTTGATTGTGCCATAATCGCTGTGGAAGGATGGGTTAAGATATTCAACCGGGTAAATTCCATCATTTCATTCGCCATTTCGATGTCTTGAATCTGGGATTCGGCGGATTGCTTATTTTCCGAACCAACTTGTAAATCGTTTACCGTGGTTATTTCATTGGCATCGCCGTCCTCGGACGGGACAGCGCCTTGAATGTCCTGGCCGGCCTGTTTCAGTTCCTCGGTACGGCCCGGGGTTATTTCCAAAATGACGGCGGCATCATCGCGAGTCCGGTTAAGCCGCGGGCCGGAAGATGTTTTTTCCGGTGTTTTTCCGGTTTTATGTGTGTTTTGCGATACATCCCCTTGGGCATTGATTGCCGGTATGTTATGATTGATAATCATGGCAACGCCTCCGCTTCCTTGACTTATTAAATTCGGCTTTCATCCATTAAAAGCGCTTTGACAACTGCTCAAACTTCCTTTATTTAATTATATCGCGATTGTTTTCGTTTGGCAAGCTTATGTTAATTTAAATTACCACATTTTCTAATATTTAACTTGATTCCGGTAAAAGCCGGAATAGAAGCATTTAAGATTAATTTGTGTGAGAGAAGCTTGACAAATTATATCAGAATGATACAATATTCTATATCACTCTGATATATGAGGGAGGGGAGAAATGGTGGTAAAAAATAAAACTAAATATGCAATTTTAGGAGTATTAAGTATAACTTCAGGTTCGGGATATGATATCAAACGTTTCTGTGATAAAACAATCTCTCATTTTTGGAACGAGAATTTCGGACATATTTACCCCGTATTGAACCGGCTTCAAAGAGAAGGATTGATTGGACTTAAAAGTATCAAGGCTGAAACCAGGCGAAAAGTTTACCAAATAACCGGAAAAGGCAGAAAGGAGTTCTGTGAATGGTTAATCCAGCCGGTGGAGTACCAGCCTACCCGTTCGGAAATGTTGCTGAAATTATCGTTTGGTAATCAGATACCGGTGGAAAAAGTAATCAAAATGCTGGAAGAAGTCAAAACGAAACATTCGCAGAAGTTAAAGGAATATAAAATGATCGAAGCATCCTATATCAATAACGAAAAGGCCTTAAAACAACGACAATACCCTTATTTGCTGGCGCCGTTGCGTTACGGAATTATGGCATCCGAAACAGCGATTAGATGGTGCGATGAAACGATTGAAAGTATCAAAAATCACCAAATGGAGGATTAATTATGTCAAAAGTATTAATAATCAATGGAAATGTTCATGGCCACATTAATCCCACGCTTCCCCTGGTTAAAGAATTGGTGAAGCGGGGCGAAACGGTTTTTTATTTTTCAACAAGCGAGTTTCGGCAAAAAATAGAAGCCGCGGGTGCCGAATTTTTAGAATATGGAGCTGGGCTGGCCGATTTTTTCGCCGGTTTCAGGCCTGGTGGGAACCATCCTTTTTACAGCCTGATTGAGTTTATCTTGAAAATGGACCGGGTCGTGATTCCTATAGTAGTAGAGAAGATTACGAACCTAAAATTCGACTATATGATCCATGATTCAATGTTGGGCGGCGGTAATATCTTATCCAAAATATTAAACTTACCAGCGATATGTTCCAGTACCTCTTTTGCGATGAATAAGCCGCCCGTGCCTGCTCATATGCTTCAACCAGGTTTTCATCCTCAATTGGATAGCTTCTTCAAAGAATTGGAAGCGGCCGCGAAAGATTGGGGAGTAAATAATTTAAACATCATGGATATCTTTTTTAAAAAAGAAGACCTGAATATCACATTTACCTCAAGGTTGTTTCAACCGCAAGCGGATAGTTTTGACGATAGTTTTAAATTCGTGGGTCCTTCGATTGCGGAAAGAAATGAGGAAATGGATTTTTCGCTGGAAACAATTAAAGGCTCCAAGGTTGTATATATATCGATGGGCACTATCAATACTGATTGTCCGGAGTTTTATCAAAAATGCATTACGGCATTCGCCGGCGAGGACTTGAAAGTGGTTCTTTCGGTGGGGAGAAAGGTTGATATCGCTTCATTTAACAATATTCCGGCTAATTTTATCATTAGAAATTATCTTCCGCAACTGGAAGTGTTAAAGCAATCGGATCTTTTTATCAGTCACGGGGGACTTAATAGTGTTAGTGAAGCTTTATATTTTGGAGTCCCGGTAATCACCATCCCCCAAACAAACGATCAACCAATGGTAACAAGCAGGCTAGTAAGCCTGGGAGCGGGAATTGGATTGAAAAATGAAGAAATAACGCCTGAGCTTCTAAGAGATTCGGTTGATAAGGTATTAGCGGAGCAAAGTTATAAAACGATGAGCCGTAAAATTGGCGAATCGTTTAAAGAAGCCGGTGGCTATCAAAAGGCGGCGGATTGGGTTTGTGAATTTAAAAAATCAATTTGCCGCTAAAATACGGAAAAATTATGCGGATTGAAGGAGATTTCGATTTGATCCCTAATTATATGCAACGTCATAAAATTTTTATCGCATCGTTGAATATGATAATACAAGAAAGGTAATACCGGTATGACAAATCCCGCTCAATCCAAAATCCGCCTGTTGATTATCGACGATCATCCCTTATTCAGGCAAGGAGTCCGTTTTTTTCTGGAATCGATCCCGGAGATTGATCTGGCCGGGGAAGCCGAAGATGGCATCAAGGGGCTTGCCTTTTTAAACAGTCATCCGGTCGATGTAATACTGATGGACTTGCAAATGCCGGGTATGGACGGGATTGAGACCGCCGAAAAAGTCAAGGAACAATGGCCGGAGGTTAAAGTGCTGGTATTAACCAGCTTTAACAGTTGGGACAAGGTATACGCGGCCTTAAAAAAAGGCGCCACCGGTTACGTTTTAAAAGATGCGCCCCCGGAAGAACTGCTGGCCGGGATAAAAGCGGTGGCGGCCGGAGGCAGTTTCCTGGGAGCCCGGGTCGCAACCGAGCTTCTTAACCGGATAGAGGAAGATCCGGCTGTTCCTAAAGCCGCCGACTTGCCGGAACCGCTGACCGAAAGGGAGAACGAAGTATTGAAACTGATCAGCCAAGGCCTTGGCAACCGGGAGATTGCGGAGATATTGGTGGTCAGTGAAAAGACCATCAAGACCCACGTGGCTAACATCCTGCAAAAGCTGCAAGTAAAAAGCCGGACCCAGGCTGCTTTATATGCAATGCAACATCAGATGATACAGTGAGGTAATAATGTTTAAAAGATTAGCGGAACTAAGGAAAAAAGGGAGTTCCAATCAACAAGAACGTTACTTATATACTTTTATATTCGGGGCCGTATTTGGAGGAATTTTTGGAATCGCCGCCGATATCTTTTATTATATATTCGTTCATTCGCGTATTTGGTTTATTTATGTGATGATGCCCATTGGCGCCACGGTGTTATCGGGACTGGCGGGGATTGGCGGAGCTTTTTTGGAAAGGCTCCTTGTTAAAACCAAGTTTATCAATCGCCCATTTTTACGGATGATGCTTACGTTTGGGATTTTAGCGACCATCGTTATTATTATCCCCGGCATCTTAATCGTGCGGGGCCGGGCATTCGTTTGGGATCAATATTTTTGGGGATCCGTTATCGGTTGCGGATTCGGACTGGTTATCGCCGTTGTTAATTATCAAATCGATAAAATACGCCGGAAGGTTACCCGTCTGGAAACCGAAAACAAGTTTTTATCCGAAATCGCCGCCAAGGATCAACAACTGCAAGAGACCACCAGGAACTTAACGATTGCCGAGGAACGGAACCGCATGGCCCGCGAATTGCACGATTCCATTTCCCAGGGAATTCACGGCATCATTTACACCATTCACTCACTGCGGAAGCAACTCAATACCAATGATGAAAAGACCAAGGAGTTGGTCGATTATCTGGAAGGCGCCGCCGAATCCACTTTAAGCGAATTACGGGCGATGATCCTGGAGTTGAAACCGGCTTTGATGGAAGAACGCGGTCTGATCGAGGCCATCCGGCTGCAAAGCGAGTTGTTTGCCCGCCGCCAGCATATGGCTTTGGATTTAAATCTCGGCGAGGTCAAGGGGCTTACTCCCGAACAGGAAATGGCCGTTTACCGGATTGTCCAGGAGGCCCTCACCAATATTCAACGACATGCCAAAGCCAACCGGTTGCGCTTGGCCTTGAGTTTCGGAGCGGAGACCGGTATTTTACTGGAGATAAGCGATGACGGTCAGGGGTTTGACTTGCGGGAGGCCCGGCGGGGCAACGGCCTGGAAAACATGGCCGCCCGCTGCCGCGAGACCGGCGGAGAGTTTGCGATCGAGTCCCGGGCCGGGAAAGGGACGACGATCAGGGTGAGGTTTTAACTTATATTTGGAGATAAGAAGCGTATTTATAAGAAATCAAACGGCTGTTGCCGGTTTCTTTATACCCAATCTCATCATGTGAAAAATCGGATATCATTTTTACATTATAACTTTTAAAATAGTCTTTGACTGTTGCCAGGGATATCAACTCGCTTTCAGTAAACAGAGTTAGATCCGGGTCTTTTAACGAAGTGAATTTTTCCCCGGAGAAATCATTAGAGAAAATAATTTCTTCGACATCCAGTAAATAATTATCCAGAAAAGCGGCTAAAAAGTGATAGTATTTATCGGGCACGGGGCCATAAGGTATCCGGGCGTATCTTAATCCCGTAATCGAAACCGTGGTGCTCTTGAAATGCTTAAAGTCAGCATAAAAAAGCATTTTATTCAATTTGGTCTTCATGATACCTTCTTTGCAAAAATAAAGGACAATATTAGATAGTTTTCGTAAATCCAATTTTTTAAATCCGCTATATTCAGTGGGTTCATAATCCCCGATTCGTTCTTCAATGTATCTTTCCCATGAATAAGCTTGTTTTTCCATTTGGCGCAAATCGTTGATTAAATTGCATTTCTTTTCGTTTGGTAAAGCATTGGGAGCGTCTAAAATTAATTTTAGTAAATTCGAAGGTTCTAAAACAAGTCGAAGGGTCTTTTCATGCGCTTCATCTTGAAGAGCGCCGTTTTCATACCTGCTCAATGTCGCACCGCCCCAGCCGAGCAGTTGGCTTAATTCGGTTTGAGTCAAACCATATTTTTTTCGAAAATCCTTAATATCTTCCGGTTGAAGCATCCCGAATCTTCGCCGGTATTCCCGGTATGCCGAATCATAAGGATCGTTCTCCATTTTGGGATCTTCAAACTCGGTATTACAATCGCCGCATTTGAAGAAATTGACTTCGATAGGAACTTTTACGCCTCTTACGTCAAATTCCTGGGTTTTAGTTATTAATTCAATTTCAGTGACCTTCTCGCAATTGGGGCAGATGCCCTTCATTTTAATTCTCCTCCTCTATTTTTATTGGGATAGATGAGCTGATATTTGGCAATGTGGAAAGATAGACACTTGGCTATTTTAATGCCTTCAACTATAGCGATTTTTAACTTAATATAAACCTCTTTTTCATTAATTCGTTTTCCAAAACACCAGACATATCCGGGCCGATCGCGATCTTCGAGCGGACCTTCACAGTAATTATCCACTGTAAGACTTAGTATCTCATCATACCGGTTTTTTGCGGTAAGTTCCAATTCTAAAAGAGCATTTTTATTTTCCAAACGCGGCACCACGTCCAAGCCGCGCCCGTTAACCGCAATATTTTTAAATTCCGTCAAGAAGTCAATTATTGCGTGACTTTTTTCTTCTTCCAAATAGTAACCACTCCTAATTAATATACAATGACCCTGATTAGATTATACATCATATGATAAAAAAGTCAAATTAAATTTACCATATGATAAATTTTATTAAAATGTGATCGATAATATTCAATATCATGCCAAAACCAAACGGTTGCGCTTGGTCTTAAACGCCGGAGCGGAGACCGGGATTTTACTGGAGATAAGCGATGACGGACAGGGGTTTGACTTGCGGGAGGCCCGGCGGGGCAACGGCCTGGAAAATATGGCCGCCCGCTGCAAGGAAACCGGCGGGGAGTTTGCGGTCGAGTCCCGGCCTGAAAAAGGGACGACGATCAGGGTGAGGTTTAGAAATTGATTAATTCTACATATAATAAGTCTGGATATTTAAGTAGACTGTTTATATGAGAGGATGTTATAATGTAAGTGAAAGAAAATAATAACTATTATCTAAAAAAAATGAGGGAGGTCAGGCTTATGGCAAAACCGATACCAGCCACACCAGTCTTGGAAGGTCAAGATGCGATGGAAGTTTTAAAAGAATTGCAAAGGCCTGACAAGGCGAAAGAAATTCGCATGAAAGCGGTTGAAAGTTTGAAAACTGTTAGCAAATCAGGTTATAGATTGGATAAAGCATAGACATGATATATAAACCGGAATTTGAAGTTATTCAAAAAGGGGTGCTTCTGATAGATTATTCCCCGGGTTATCAACTCGGGGATTTTCAATGTAAAGATCCCGATTATGTAACTTGGTTAATTAACGATGCCCCAATTTATATTGAAGAAAATATATCTCAAGTTAAACTATTATTAAATAAGGGAAATGAAGATATTATTGGATACATAGCTTTATGCGCCGATTCGATAGAATTAAGTATCAGCGAGAAAAAAGGTGAAGGTTTAAGTGATGTAAAAATTAAATCAATACCGGCATTAAAAATCGGTAAACTTGCAATTGATATTCGATATGAACGCAGATATTACGGGCATTATTTGTTATGGCTGGCATTGGGTACAGCTCAAGAAATGAATAATTTAGGAGTTGCTTGCCGTTATTTATCACTAGATGCGGATATCTCGGTTTCGTTAACCACTGATAAATTTTATGAAAAAATAGGTTTTGAATACAATAAAGTTGTTAATAAAAATCGAGCCGAAAAGTTAAAATTATAAGGCGAAAAACTTATGAAAATCAGCATGAGATATGATATTTTTGAGAGAACCGAATAGAGCCGAGAGGCATTATTACCGGCGCATTATTGAAGTTAAAAGCCTGCTGATAAAAGTAGGCATTAATGAAATATTGGCTGGCATCCGAGGTATACCCTCGCCAATCAGCCGGTTCCGATTAGTATTTTTCTGGGCGATAGATAATTTCCGGGCAATATTCTTCGGCCATTACTTCAGTAGGCTCAACCCAAACTTCTTTACCATCATTTGAGGTACAATAAACCTTAAGATCAGGAAGGCTGAGACGTAGCCCAACATCAGCAGGAATAATCGGAATTGTCCCTTCTTTTTTTATACCTGGTACAGCTGCAAAATAATCATTGCAATTTCTTCCCGGTCTTTCTAATTCTTTCACAACTAGTTTTGTAAATTCAGTACGGCCATGAAGGCCAAGCCTTCCAAATTCATAACCCCATTCAGTTAAAACAACCACTTTCGGTAAACGAATTTTAGATAGTTCGTAAAGGATTTCAACTACACCCATCATTCCCAAGTGACTAGATTCTCTTTTTAAGCATTTGGAATTTTCTAATGTTTCCATTGTTCCAACATGAAGTATGAGAAGATCTACATCACTATACAAATTTGCCAGGGATTCGGCAGTAATTGTTTTTTCTAGTTTATCATATTGTTTATTAGGATCATTTACACCGGTATCTCCTGAAATAACTATTGGACATTTTGTTTTACCGGAGAATTCAAATTTTAATCCTATACCGGTATTTTCGCCGAGTAGTTCTTTATGTTTGACCGGTAAAGTAAGTAATTTAAAACCATATTTATCTTCCAGTTTTTGTTTATCTAATCCCTTTAGGTTTTTTTTACTTGTGGTATGGGTGGAAGCTGGAAATTCATCAATAATACTATGTGGTAAAACCTTTATACAACGCAAGTATCGAGTATTTTCTGGATTATTGAGAAATGACGAAAAATGAGCCGAAACTCCATGTGTTATTATTAAATCTAATATATGCGGTTTTGTATAAGAAGAAATCAGTTTTGCTCCTGAATCAGGATTCCAACTATTATATTGACGAAGTAGACTTATGAGTGTTCCAAAATCTTGACAATGATCAATGTGATCATGAGTTGTTATTATCATATTTATGTTATTAAAATTATAATTAGTCAATCCTTGAAATGTACGAATAAAACTACATCCCGGATCAATAATAGTACCCCGATTCTTCCAATAAATAAAATAACCACCACCTAGTACTTCAGATAATGAAGGAGTATGAGAGTTCCAACGGCGAAGTATTCTAATCTCAGATGGATGATTAATATCGTCAAAAGTACGGTTAAAAAATTTTGGTACTTTCGCTATATTTTTTGCAGGTTCGAACTTAGAAGCAAAAAGCTCGGTTTCAGGTAATATTTCAGATAATTGTGTATTCATATTACCTTTTCCTCACTACTTGGTAAAATATCTTTTTGTAAAAGAGAATGTTCCTCTTTTAATCTAATTAAGTTTTCCATTGTATCAAAAACACTAGTCATTTTTCTATCTAGATTTATAATACCTTCATTTATTCTATTTTGATAATCTGTAACTTTATAGTGATAAATAGCAAGATTTATTGTTTGAAATAGTAATTCCGGAGGTGTCTGGTCTTTAATAATATAAAAAAATGCTCCTTCTCTCATACATTCGGCGGCGTTTTCTTGATTTCCATTTCCTGTTACTACAATAGGCACAATTTGCGGATATCTATTTCGAATAAGCCTTACTAATTTTAAGCCTGCATGTGAGTCATTTTGCATAAACATATCAATTAGTGCAATATTAATATTATCTCCTTTTTTGCATAAAATGTCTTCAGCATCTTTTATTGAATATGCTTTAATAGTTTCATATTTTTTGTCCTCGAGAAGTCCGCAACACTCATTGACATAATAATCTTTGTCATCAATTACTAAAATTCGCATAATATCATCTCCTGATTTCTTATATTTGCTGATAAGGCAGAATAAAAGTAAATTTCGTACCATTGTTGAATTCTTTATGAAAATAAATATCACCCTGGGCAGAATTAATTGTACGCTTACAAGCATTTAATCCAAAACCAAGTCCCGTGGCTTTACTACTTTTAATAATATGAAATAACTTTTCTATAATATCATTTGGGATACCGGGGCCGTTATCCATTACATCAATTGCTAATCCAGTCTCTGACGAAGAAAAATATTTTCGTTCATTGGGTAAACAGGAACGTAGACTGATATTAATCTTCTTTTGACTGTTTTGTTCTTGTAATGCATCAAGTGAATTCTGCAACAACACTCCAAGACAAAGTTCAATAGCTATTTTATCAGTTTTAATGAAATTTATATTTGGGTCTAATATACAGTCAACCTTAATCTCCTGAAGTTCATCTTCAAAATTACTGATAATTTCTTTAATGAATTCATGTAAGTAAATATCTTCCATACGTGACTGATGTGGCTTATATAGTTTAAGAAATTGTCCGCGAATCGAAGCTACGGTTTGAATTTGCCGTTGAATAACATTGATACGTTCAGTTATAAAACCTTTATCTATTTTTCCTGAATCTAGATGCAATTTTAATCTGTCAATAGCGGTTCTTATAGTTGTAATCGGGGTACTAAGGTTGTGAAGAATAAGGCCAAAAGTTTCAATTTGAGCAGTTTCAACTTGCTGTTTTATTTTTAACCCGACTAAATAATCATGCAAGGCAAGGGAAATTCGACGAGCAATTTCTTGAGCGATATAAACTTTATCCTCTGTAAAAGTAGAAGGCTCAAGAGCATGAAGGCATAAGGAACCGATATATATTCCATTGTATTGAAGTGGTTCAAGACAAACCGCTTTAACTTTTCCTAAAACTTTTTTAACTATCTCAGGATCATAACCTAGATATAGATTACCATCTTTAGTTTCATTCAGTATTATTGCTTTACCTGAAAGAATTGTCCTGACAGATCTTGAATTTTGATTTGATAATGAAAGTCGGGGTTTTGCTATTTCAGCATATGGACTAAGCTTCATTCCTTCATAGCGTAATATAACAGCTTCATTTTCTTCACGATAACGGATATGTCCGCCATAACTACCGGTTAAATGGGTGACTTTATCTAGTAAATAACTAAGGGCTTCTTCGGGTGTTCCTATATTATTGAGTTCTAAGTCAATTGATAAAAGTATTTTTTTTATATTTCCTAAATTACTATTGATACCATCTTGATTGTCATGAATCGTATTGAAAATTTCATTAATATATGGTTTAAGACTATATTGAATATCTTCAGAGCAATCTTCCCCACTTATCTCCAAGATGGCTAATATTTCATTGTCATCATTATTTCCCAAAACAGGCCAATAGATATAGTTTTTGTTCGGTGTATTGGAAGGAAGATCAATTATTGTGTTTTCAGCTAAGAAAAAACCGTCTTCTAATGTTTCGATCAATATTTGTAAAAAATGTTCCGGGAAATTAATTGGGGTATTATATTTTAACAAAGGTGTATATCCGGCGGTGCTTTTAATAATATATTCTTTTTTAATAGAATCATAAACCATTATTCTAACCCGCTCGATCCATCTTTTACTCCGATAGCAGTCGTTTTTAGGTAAATTGTAAAGAGAATTGGCGATTATTGTTAATCGTTCTTCAAGAGACATTTCTTTTAATTGGCTGGAATCAGTTAAATCTTGGGTTAATTCAATGATAGCCAATGGTTTACCATCTTTACCGCTTAGAGACTCCCCTTTTTCATCTTTAACAGGCTGTACAGACACAAAGATATAAAACAATTTACCTTCTTTCCGATGTGGAAACGGCAATAGAACTATATGTTCTTTAGTTTGTCCGGTTTCGAAAACTTCTTTCGCCAGGCATCCCGGACATGGAATACTTTTAAAATTATGGCTTGAAACACAAGGTTTAAATAAATCAGAAGGAGACATACCATTAATTCTCCGCATGTCATCATTCATAAACCAAAGTTTATAAGATTGATCAAGTATATTGATTCCAGTTTCAAGTTGAGCATTAAGTGTTGGTATATTCTCACGTTCTTGATGATACCGACCCATCCAATCCCGCAAACTAAGTAACCGTTGTATCTCAGCAATAAACTCAATGATAGCCTCTTGTGCGTCTTTTGGTGATTTTTCTATATTATTATAACTATAACGAAATGCTCCGGCTTTGAGTGCTTCATATTTATATCTAGCTATTGTTTCCGGATCATCTGATAATCCATTTGAATATATAAGAACAAATAATTCCCGGTTTAAATCGACTAACCGGCGAGTCAGTTCAATACCATCAATATTTGAATAGTCAAGCTGATGGTCAATCACTGCAAATTGAAAGTATTGCAAATTTCTAGCAAATAAATCTATTGCTTCTTCACCAGAAGCTGCACCCTGAGCCTCAACTCCTTCGCGTTTTAATTGGCTAATGAGTTCTTCGCGATATCCGTTATCATCATCGACTACTAGGACATTAATCTTTTCCAAAAAAATCACTGATCCGACAACCTCCTTACAGGAAGACATAATTCAAAAGTGGTTCCGATAAGCAAGATACTTCTCAAAACCCGAAGCGATCCCTGATGATTATTCAATGCAACCCCATTGACTATTGAACGGCAGATATCCAATCCCATACCACATCCCTCTTTTTTGGTAGTAAAATGCATTTCAAATACCCTGTTGAAATCCCGTTTGTGAATACCTGGCCCATTATCATGTATTAGTATAACCGCCCAATCAATATTATTCTCAGTTTTCACATTAAATTCAATAATAATTTCACCTTTTCCATTGCGTAACATATTTATTTTATCGAGTTGCTGAGCGGCGTTCAGCAATAAATTGTAAATAACTTGCATAAAACCACTTTTTCGCATTTTTATTAAGAATGGGTGATTTTCGTGTGGAATAAGATTAACGGAATTTATATTAAAACGTTTTGCTTCTTTGCTGAAACGATTAACAATTTCAGCTAATTCAACATAGATTGGGAATTCGCAAATATCTTCTTGAACACCCCGGGCCATATTGCGAAATGTACCGACTATATCCATTGCATGTGAAGTTTTATCATATAATTCTTGAAGGATATCATTTTTATTAACAGTTTCATTTTTTAAATCTCGAAATTTATTCAGCATAAAATCAAGAGATAATGCCGCACTCAAATCATGGGCCATACTACCGTAAACTTTTCCCATAATTTCGAATGGTTTCACCAAACGTAATTCTTGTTCTAGTCGGTTGATCCGGATAAGGTAATTAAATTTAACGGCATATTCTTCGAGTGCTGAAATATCTGCTCTTTTAAAGGCATCTTCATTGCGATGGAACGCAAAAAGAGCGAATGATAAAGATGAGTCAGAATTAAATGGGACTGGGATTCCAATACAGGATTTATAATAATATGCTTGCTGTAGAAACCGGTGTTTGGAGAAAAATTGAGGTGCTAATGCATTGTTGGTAAATACAGTTTCTTTATCTAAAGCTACGTCCCGTATTGGACTACGTTCAATATGCGGCACCAATAATTTAAATAATCCAAAAGAATCTGCTCTGGTCACAATTTTAGCTGAATAGGAAATAGTATCCATTGAAAATAATACCACAGCCTCAGCTTTAATTTTGTTGCAAAGCTCTTCGGCTATTTGTTGTAATTCGTTTTTTTCCGGTAAGTATTCCTCGGAGGGTTGTTTATGGGTATTTTGAGAGGGACCATTGGGAAGTAATTCGACTAGAGATTTTGGCTGTTCGTGGATTGACATTAGTGTCCGGTATAATGACTCCAAACCGAATGGTTTGGGTTCAAAATAATTTACTTTAAGATCGATTCCTTTCAATCGGGGATCATTTCGGTCAGGATCAACTCCGGTAGTGATGACAATAGGGCAATTCAATTGTTTTATCTGAAGTTGTCGTGCCACGCTCAAACCTTGAAAATCGCCACTATTTTGATTCAATTGGAGATCAATAATAGCTAAATGAAGGGAGTGTCCCGCGATTCGTGTAAATGGAATAATCTAACAATACTTTTAACATACTAATATTGCTTTTACTCTTGCGCAAGATAGGGCAACGCTGGGGAGCGACCCGAGCGGCG